>PEUF01000033.1 GCA_002780795.1 Candidatus Roizmanbacteria bacterium CG02_land_8_20_14_3_00_36_15
TTTTTTAGTATAAACATTATAGCAGAGGCTCCTTGTTTATGTTATATTAATTAAGATGAAAAAATTTGTTAAAAAATATTTATCGACCATAATTTTTGTCGGGATACTGATAAGAATCATTGCAATTTTAATATCTCCAGAAATCGCTGATACTAAAAATTATCATACGGTAGGGAAAATTTTTTTAGAAACAGGTTCCGTTTATAAATATACTCAGGGTTTTTATCCATATCCACCTGTTTGGATTTATTATGAAGCCTTCTCAGTTTTAATTAGTAAATTGGTACACCTACCCTTTGTATTTATTATAAAAATTCCTATTGTTTTAGCAGATATTGGAATTATTTTTTTATTAATGAGAATATTAAAAGATAAGAAAAAAATTTTGCTTTATGTTTTAAATCCAGTAGTTATTTTTGTTTCCAGTATTCTAGGGCAGTTTGATCCAATCGTTATTTTTTTTCTTTTATTAGCCTATATAAGTTTTATAAACAAATCATCAATAATTAAGACCGGTTTATTGCTAAGTGCTTCAATTTGTTTTAAGACTTACGCGATATTACTTTTTCCATTCTTTTTTCTAAATATTAAAAACATTAGAAATAGGATTATATTTACCATAGCTACCTTAATACCATTTTTGATGATAATTTTGCCATTTATTTTTTCAGATTTTAACAGCATAAATAAAACATTTTTTACTTATACGGGAGCGGCTGATTATGGATGGTTGGCTTCATTTAAAGCGATGTCTGCCTTAATTGGAAAAACTTCGATTAACTTTTCTCCCATTAATTATCTATTGCCAATATTACTAACTATTAGTAAGTATATTTTTATACCGAGTTATTTTTTATTAATATTTTGGTTAATACGGTTAAAAAAAAATCTTCTTATAGGGATTAATTTAGTTTTTCTGTTATTTTTTATTATTCACGGCGGTATCGGTACAAATTTCTTGTTTTGGGTTATAGCTTTTCTCATGTTATATGATTCCAATTTAGTTAAGACATACACTTTTTTTGGATTTCCTGCAGTAATTTTTTATGTTCTTGGACAGTTTTATGAACCTGTTCTTAAACACTATAATTTTTTGCTGTTCAAAACTCCGACGGTAGTCAATCTGTTTTATTTTATTACAACACTTGTTTTTTGGCTTTATTTAGTTGGTTTATTTTTTAATCTTTTGACGCAAAAAAACTCGAAAGCCAATTTGGGAAAACGATAAGTAAAAATTTGACTTAAACTGGCAATGATAAACCAAAAAAATTTCGGTTGAAAACGAATAGAGGAAGTTAAATCAGAATTGGCGGTATCCTCTACTCTTTCGGTCCTCAACCATTTGATCCCGGCCAGTCCATAAGTTTTAAATCCTAGTTTATTCATCTCTTTGTTGGTCCAGCCCGACAGATGTTTTTGATGAGGATTACTATCAATCTCTTTTTGATCAACAAATCCATTAGGAGTGGTGACAATTACTTTTTTCCTGGCCCAGTTTTGAGTTTTTTTTAATATTTCCAAACCAGCCTTTTTTGGTAAATGTTCCAAAACATCAATAATAATGACGGCGTCAAAGCTTTTTTTTGGCAATTTTAACTGTTCGATTTTATTATTAAAATAATGGTGATGAATTTTTTTCTTTTTTGCCTGATCAAGATAAGGTTTAAACGGTTCAACCCCAACTTTATATCGAACATTTTTACAAAACTGAACTGGTGAATCAGCACCGCAACCTAAATCTAAAACCGTTTGGCAGTTAGCTAATTCTTTTTGAAGACAGTAAACCAGAGTAGGAATCAATTTTTTAATAATCGCGCTATGATATAAAAAGTTTAAAATCTTTTTTTTCATCTTAGATGTATTTAAATTAATTTTTTGAAGCTTTCAAAAAGTTTTAATTTTAAACTGTATTTTATTAAAAGATCGTCGATGTTATTTTTTTGCCTAAGCGACTGAATTTTTCTTCTTTCGGAAAGTGTATTTGGAAGCTGATATAAATTCCAAAGCAGTGCCTTAAAATCGGCCAGAAAAAATCCTATCCGGCCGCGGAATAAAAAATACATCATCTCCCCTCCGAGTAAAAAGAAATAACCCGAAAGTGAAGTAAGTAGACGGTTTGGCTGACAATTTTTAAGAAGCGATCTCAAAATGTTTTTTTCACTCCAATAGCGTTTTAAACTGCGTTTGTAAAGAGGACCAAGAGTAGCCGAGACTTTGTGGTAAATGATTGATTTTTTGTTATAAACGATTTTACAGCCCAAAAGTCTTACTCGCCAAGATAGATCAAAGTCTTCATTCAAATTAAAATAACGATCGTCAAAACCGGAAATTTTTTTATATAAGGTTCTTTTAATAATGAAAGAGCCGCCATAGGAAAAAAAAACCTCCTCTTGATTGGGAATATCTTCAATTCTTTTTTGCGGATACTTCTGCATGCCAAATCCGTAAATATCGGCTATTCCACCGGCATTGTCGATCAGATGTTTGCCGCTTTTTTCGTCTTTATAATAGTTAACCAAAACACTGGTGCAGATTCCGATTGCTTTATCTTTTTCCATTGTATTAACCAATTCTTCAATGCATTTTTTGTCGAGCCTCATATCATTACTTTGAAAAATAACATAATTCCCCTTAGTATGAGCAAAACCAACGTTTGAAGCAGTGGCTGTTCCAAGATTACGCGAATCATCAGCAACAATCTTCACTTGTGGAAAATTAGTTTTAACAAACTCGCGGCTACCGTCAGTTGACAGATTATCCATCATAATCACTTCATCAGGAATAAGGGTTTGGCGGTAAACCGATTCAAAATACTCCCCCAGATGCTGTTTGCCGTTGTAGTTTAAAACAATAAGAGAAACAGTTTTTCTTTTGTTTTTTTTCATTTTAACAGCCTAAATTTGGTTAAAAGATAGGTAAATCCTACCGTAACTTTTAAAAAAAGCGTCGCCAGCACCAGATGAGGATGGGTTAGGAGTTTTTTCCATTTACCATGTTCGATAAAAACACCAAAATATCGATAATAGAACCCTAACTGTTTTTTTATATCCAAATCATTTCTTCCCCACTTATTGATGTAGCGGTCAAAACTTTTTATATAATAAGCTTTTTTTCTTAAATAACTATATATAGAAAAATCCTGTTCATTATGATAAAGGGGGGCAGTAATAATCTCAAACCTGCCTTGTTGTTTTAATCTTTTATCCAAATCCCAGTCCTCGCCGCCCCAGATTGATTGGTCAAAGCCACCGACGGTTAGAAAACCCTTTTTTCTTATAAAACGAACCGCGTCGATAACAGTGGCGTTATAAAAACTCCGTTCAAAATTGCGCACATGACACCAAAAACTATTACCGATTACAACTTCTGGGATATACAAAGCAAGAAGATTAGACTTGATAGATTTTTGACCCTCAAACTTATTAATGCATTCCTTGATGACGTTTTTGCTCAAACTCATATCCGAGTCTAAAAATAACAAATACTCACCTCGACTCATTTTGGCGCCAAAGTTTTTTTGAGCCGACCGCTCCGGTCCTTTATTAAAAACTTTAGCGGTATGTTTTTTAGCAATTTTTTTGGTGTTGTCAATCGAATTATTATCAACAACGATTATTTCGATATTTTTGTAGGTTTGGTTTTCAATCGAAAGAAGGCAGTCTTCAATAAAGTCCTGAGAGTTTTTGGTAGTGATAATCACAGAAACTAAAGGATTTATTTTCATTGTTTTTGAGCTAGTTTTTTAGTATAACATAATTAAATTGTACTATAAATGTCTATGTCCAATTTAAAAAATTTTATTAAAACCAATCTCGCTTATTTTATTTTACTGTTTTTCCTGGTGCTGATTGTTTATGCAAATTCGTTAAATAACGGTTTTGTATCCGATGATATTCTGGCGATTCCTAAAAATCCGGTCATTGGCAGCGTTACTTCTTTTTTATCCCAGCCATATGCTTTTGTCCAACCACTATTATATTCGTTTGCTTATAAAGTTGGGGCTCTAAATCCTGCTATTTACAGATTAATCAATATTGTTTTTCATTTAGGGACAGTGTGGACGATTTATCTGTTGTTTTCTGCTTTGGGAAAAAAATCGGATGGATTTTATCCGGCGGCAATTTTTGCTGTCCACCCGATTTTAATCGAATCGGTCGGTTGGATCTCTGGCGGACCATATGTTCGTTATAGTTTCTTTTTATTAGCGGCACTGCTTACCTATATCATGTCAAAAAAAAATAAGCAGTTTTATTTTATTTCCCTTACCTTTACTGCTTTAGGATTATTTGCTTCAGAAAAAGCAATTGTTTTTCCGTTGATTCTTTTTCTATACGAGGTAACTTTTTCCGATATTCGCAGGAACTGGAAAAGGTTAATTCCTTTCTTTTTGTTAAGCTGCATCTGGATTAGTTTATATGTTTTGAAAATCGGTATGCGCTATTCCAATCTTCAGAATGAATTTTATCAAAAACCAGTGATTTATAATCCCTTAATTCAACTACCCATCGCCCTTACTTCATATTTGTCGCTGATCTTCTGGCCGGATAAACTGACCCTGTATCACTCGGAGATGAGTTTTAGCCAGGTGGAATACGGGATTAGGTTTCTGATAACATTAGGACTATTAGGAGGATTAGGGATATTCTGGAAAAAGAATCGGCTGATATTTTTCTGGCTGTCTTTTTTTATCGTTAGTTTGCTGCCGACCCTTCTGCCTTTTGGCTGGTCTTGGATTGTGGCCGAACGATATGTTTATTTAGGGACGATAGGAGTGTTGAGTGTTGTGGGTTACGTATTAGGAGCGATAATAAAAAATAAAAAGACAGAAGCAATTGGTTATTTAATATTTATTTTGATCATCTTGGGTTTAATGACGCGGACCATTGTCAGAAATATTGACTGGAAGAACGAAGACAACCTTTGGATTGCCACCGGTAGAACCTCGTCTTCCGATCCGAAAACTCACAACAACCTTGGTGATGTTTACGGCCGTCAAGGTGATCTAGCGCGTTCAGCCGAAGAGTTTAAAACAGCCATAAAATTAAATCCTTATTATGCCGATGCTTATCATAACTTAGGCAATACCTATCAGCAATTGGGAAAGACTGATTTAGCTCTGAAGAATTACCAACAAGCGATAAAATATAATCCCAGTCTTTGGCAGTCTTACCAAAATATGGCCGCTATATATTTTTATCAGGGTGCGATTGCTTCGGCCGAAGCCTATCTAAACCAAGCAATCAAAGTTAATCCCACTAACGCCTTACTTTATGCCAACCTGGCGGTCGTCTATTTAAAAGACAATGACAAAATTACGGCAAAGAAATTGCTGGAGAAAGCTTTGGAAATAAATCCAAAAGATGAACAAATAAAAAAAATATATATTAGTTTATAAGCGACGAAACCTTATTTATAACCAAAAAAATGTTTGAGTAGTTTCTTGCTGGCGTTTTTCCAGAATTTAAAGGAAAGAAAATTGACCCTGGTTTGATTGGGATCGAAGTCTAAAAGATGGGCCAGCAGTTTCCAGGCCATATAAAAAAGATATTTAAAATCGTGAAAACTTCTGATACTGACAATCTTTCTAAAAATATACTGGGGCGTCATAAAGGCCGAGTATAATTCTTGTTCCAGTTCATAAATCTTTTCTTTAGCAAAAGGTATTTTCATCACCGGTTCTCTCATATCATAACGTTCATAATTTTCAGTCAATAACCAACCTTTTTCTTTACATTCTTTCCATAGCTTGCTTCCCGGATAAGGAATTACCAAAGTAGCTTGTATTGTGTTAAAGTATCCTTTTTGAAAACAATATTTAGCCAGTTTAATGGTTTTTTTGGCATCTTTATATGATTCCCAAGGATAGCCCAACATAATGGTGGCGTGCGGTTCCAGTCCGGCTTTGGCGGCCATCCGCCCGCCTTCAATTATTTCTTTAACTTTTATTCCCTTTTGGATTTTATCTAAAGTTTTTTGATTAGCCGATTCCATCCCATACAAAATAAAGCGAAAGTTGGCTTTTTTCATTAAATAATATAGATCTTGGTTAATGGCGTTGAAACGCATATTGCAGCCAAAGACGACTTTTTTGTTGTAACCGCTGTTGATCATTAACTGGCAGAATCTTTTCATTTTGTTTCCGGCAAACATGGTACCGGCGTCGTCGAAAATTTCTTTAACATGGTATTTGTCAACGACATACTTGACTTCGGCAAACAGCCTTTCGGGTGAAAAACTACGGTATGACCCCAATGGATAAAGCAGTTGGTCCCAGATGCAAAAGGTACAACGGTTCCACCAGCAGTCGCGGCCGCTGTACATGTAAGTTCCCGGAGTGTATTTGTAGTTGCCGTTTTCGTAAGCGTAAAGTTTCCATTTAGTCAGGTCGCGGTCGATGAAAGGAAGAGAGTTTAGGTCATGTTTTAGCGAAGCGGGGCCGGAGTTATAAATTTGTGACAGATTCTGTCGTGGCCCCAAGATCTCAGCGCTGTCGGGAACCCTTACAGACACGCCACCTAACGCCTCGTCATTTTTTCTCCAATAGACTCCCCCTTCGAGTTTTTCTCCTTTGTAAATATGGTTTAAAAGATTGACGAGGACGAAGTCATAGTCGCCACCGGTAATTACGTAGTCAACTTGACTGTTCTCAAATGATTCAAGGGGAAGATAGGTAACGTGATCGCCAACAAGAATGATTTTTAATTTTAAATTTTTAATTTTTAATTGATTAATCATCTGCCAGTGAATTTTAATAACCGGAGTTTTTGTTTCAATTAGTAAATAGTCTGGTTTAATTTTTGTCAACTGTTTAACCCAGTCATCGTATGTTTGTTTTTCGGCGATGCCGTCCAGCCAGTAAACACGGTAGCCATTTTTTTTCAACATGGTGGCGGCATAGGCCGGTACCATCGGGTAGATGTAGGTGGGGCTGTTAAAATATTGAAACTGACGGTTTTGGGATAAAAGAGGAACGCCTTTTTTTGATTCAATTGGCGGATAGCCGATAACGATTTTTATTTTTTTATTCATAGATATTTTTTTTGACCTTTCCGACGAAAAAACCTTTGACGAAAATTATACCATAGGTGAGATGGGTCAAAAAAAGAACGGGAAAGACAACTAAGGAAACAATTATTTTCTTAGTATTAACGAATGATTGTATGATTAGAAGAAAATTTAATATTGAATATATTAGTAAAGGAAAAGCAAGAATCAAGAAATAAGAGGTAAGAAAACCTATTCTAAATAATAAATAATAAATAATAAATAATAAAAAGAAAAAGAGGTAAAAAATAAATAAAGTAGGAATGAGGTAAGAGACTCTTCTGGAATTGCGGTCGCCGTGGGCGAAAAAAGCGCCTCGGTGAAAGCCATAGTTGGCGTGCTGTTTGAGATAAGCAATTAAATTGTTCCTTCGATGATGATAAACGACCAGTTTCGGCGAATAAAGGATTTTTTCCTTTCTTTTATAGACCAAATCCTCACAGAGTTTACTGTCTTCGCCGGGCCAGTAATCACTGTTAAACCCCCCCAGTTTTTTAAAAACCTGTTTTTTGATAAAAAAGTTCATCGACGGATAATCATCAACAAATCTTTCTTTCATTGGAATAAAACGATAACAGTAATTACCGCTACCGATCCAGGAAACAAGAATTTGATCAAAAACCCGTTCCCAGAAATTAGCGGCCGCCGGGAGAATACCCGGTCCACATAGTACTGAAAACCGTTTTGTTTTAAATAAATAAGTAGCATTTTTTAGCCAGTTTTTTTCAGGATAAGCATCGTCATCAATAAAAACGATAATTTCTCCAGTTGCCTTCTCTACTCCAATGTCTCTTTTCTCTGCCGGCCGACTGATTTTACCGGTAGGAATAATTTTTAGCCAAGGATAACATGTTAGGAGAGTTGAGTAATCGAGCGGTAGATTGTTTGGTAAAACGATTACTTCAAAATTTCGCCATGTTTGTCTGTTTAAGGCAGGCAGGTTTTCTAGAAGAAGAAAATCATTGATTTGACGTGTTGGAATGATAATCGAAAATAAGGGTTTTTTCATCGTTGATAATATCGAATAATATTCTTTCTATAAAAAATTGCCAGAGTATCAACCAAAATTCCCCAAATCGCTCGTATACCGGCGGCGGTGGTGATCGGACTAAGAGAATAATCAAGTTTGATCGGAGCTTCATAAATTCGTCTAAACCCTAATATTTGAGCGACGACTAAAAACTCCAGATCACCGGCAAATTTTTTTTCCAATAGTCTGGGTAAAACTTTCTGTAAAACATCTTTTTTGAAAATTTTTATACCGGCTTGTGTGTCGCGTACATTGAGACCAAAAAGAAATTTTACTAAGTAATAGTATCCGTAACTTAGTATTTTACGGTTTAAGGGATAGTTGACTTGAGAGGCAGGATGTCTTTTTGAGCCGACGATAATATCGGCGTTATACCACTCCATGTGTTCAAGAAGCATTGAGATGCCGTTGGGGTCGATTTCCATGCCGGCATCGATAAACATGACATAGTCTCCCTTGGCCTTTTTCATTCCCATGCGAATGGCATAACTTTTTCCCTGGTTTTTTATGTAACCCACGGTGACGACACCGGGAAGCATTGCCTGTTTTATTTTTTCGATAGATTTATCTACAATACCATCAACTACAACAATAATTTCGTGATGATAACGAATTTGATCGAGAATTTTTTTTATCTGTTTAAGATTCTCCACAATGGTTTTTTCCTGTTTATAGACCGGTATAATCAGAGTGAGAAAATGGCTATTTGTTCTTTTATCCATTGTTTTATTATAAAATAAAAAGTAAGTTTTTGTTAAAATGTCAAAAATATGGGTTCGTCAATACTAAAAAAGTTAATTATAAGTTATATTTGGTTAGCCGCCTTCTTTATTTATCAAAAATCTGGTCAGCCGTGGTTGGCTGGTTTGGTTTTTGACCCAGTGATCAATCTGTTCTTTTCATTAGTCCCGATACTTTGGCTTTTTAGCGTTTCTTCAAAGACAAATACCATTTTAGCGGTCCTTTTTTTGACGGGAACTGCTTTTTCTTCGATTTTTCACAATGATTTATTAGCAGAAAAGTTTGCTATTCTGACCTATTGTTTTTTAGTCGCATCGGTTCTTCAACAAATAAAATTACTATTTAATCCTAAGGCTTAAAAAATAATCATGATAAAATTGACGATCATTAATCAACTATTACTTGAGTTAGCCAAATTACCGGTTTTGATAATATCATTTATTTCTGTCGGTTATTTTATTATTATTAATCTGCTAAATTTGCTGCTGCCTGAGATGACCGAAAAAAACATAGTATTTAATATCGAAAGCAGCGATCTAAATAAATTAGTAATCCTTTTAATTTTCCTCAACGCGTTAACGATCTTTTTTTTTATTAAATTTAAGAAAGTCAAATTAATATCCGTTTTATCCTTGAACAAAAAGGAAATAATAATTTACGGGCTTACTTCTTATTGTTTAGTTTCTTTTATAAGACAGAATTTAAGTCTTTTTGTCTTTTTAAAGGATATTTTATCGACAATCCTTTTTTTTCTCATTTTTTTTCTGTTACCACAGCTGGTTAATTTCTACTCAAATTTCAGACTTGATTATTTAGGAATGATACTGATAAAAATTAGAAACGATATTAAACAGATTGAGTTACGATCTATTAACTGGCGTGGCCTTTTTATTGATTTCGTCAAATTTATCTTTAAAAAGCTTCCCTACCTAATAATTCCTATCTTTTTTACAGTTGTTGGCTTGTTTTTTTTGAGATTGATTTTTGCAAAAATTAATGTCTATTTACTGCATCAGAGTTTTTTACATAAACAGTTTCTTATCACTAGAATTAGACCAAAAGAGACGATAATCGCTGAAACTGTTATCCTTGATGGATACAATTTTGGTTTCAAAGAAAATGAATTCTTTCAATTAAAGACCAGCAAAGGTTCGGTAAGCGGCATCAAAGATTGGAATAATAACAAGGTGGAATTTGTCGTTCCTCTTGATCTACCCGAAGGAAAAAATGAACTTTGGTTGGAAAGGACTAAAACAGCCAGCAGCCAGTCGGCCTTGATGAAAACCAATAAGGTTGATTTGACTATTTTGTCAAGATGGGATTTTTATCCGCAGCAAAAAGATTATCAGTATCCCCCATCCTTTTTAGACTACTTTAGGATAACCGTAAAAAAATTAAAAAGAATTATTTTTTTTAACTGGGGTGTCATCCAACTCTGTGGGAAGTTGATTAATTGCTGATTTCCTACTTTAATCCTCCTTCGTAAAAAAACTAAAATTTTTAGTTCTCGAAACTTCAATAAAAATTACCAGGGCATAGACAATAGCTGATAAAAGAGAAAAAAACAGGTTGATATTAATCACCGACACCATTGTTTTACCAAAGAAAAATAGACCGACAGCATAAAAAAAGACAAAAAAGGCAATAATTAGAGAAAAAGACGAATTTTTGGCAATAAAAAAACCATTGAGAAAAGAAATAATACTGTATAAAACTCCAAAGATTGCTGCTTTGGGTAAAAGATCAATAATCGAGTAATAGTTTTTATTGAAAATGAGAGAAACAAAAAACCGCCCAAAATAAAAATATAGACCGTAAAGAATAAGCCCAGAAACAATCAGGATAACGAGTGACATAAATAGAGTTTTTCTATGAAGTTTTTTTTGTTCTTTACTGGAAAAAAAAATGAAACTAAGGCTAATGAGCGGTGATAAAACATAAAAAATTATTTTAGCAAACAGACTCCAGCTGCCGTAAATACCGGCAGTATCGGCTGGAAAAAATTTTTTTACAAAAATAACATCAAAGTTATTGAGTAAATTAATGGCAAAAAGTGAGATGGCGGTGATGATAATCCGCCGATCAAAGATAAGCGCGATTAACCTTTTGTTGATTACTATACTTTTGGCAACAATTTTTTTGGTAATTTTATCGATACGGTACTTAGACATGACGATGCCTAGCAATGAAGAAAAGATGATAAAGACAGCAATGGTGTCGAGTTCCCCGACGTGGAAATAGACAAACAAAGGACCGGTTAATTTTATTATCACCGAAATAATAGCAATAAAAGAGAAGAAACCAAAAAGATGAAGAGCTTGCAGGCCGGCCGAATAGATGACACCGATAATATTAAAAATCGTCAGGACAAGAAGAGTGAACGAGAAAAGCAAAGAAAGATTGGTAATCCTTGGGAGAAAAAAACCTGATAAGAAATATAATATTAAAAGATACCGCCAGTGGTAAATTCGCTGCCAAAACCAATCCTCCCCCATTTTAAAGTATGAAAGACGCAGTTTCCCCTTTTCTCCCAGGCGGCGGATGATATCAACGGTAATAACGGTTATCGGTAAGGAAAAAATCGTCAGATATGAAAAAAGCGCGGTTATTTCGCTGTATTTAGCCGGACCGAGCAGTTTACCGCTTAAAGAGTTAAAAAGATAATTAAGAAAACCGCCGAGAAAGTTGGCCAGCGTAAAAAAAAGTCCTCCTTTAACGAATTTATTGTTGAAAGCGGATTTTATCCACCGTTTAGCCATGGGAAAATTATACAGGAATTTATAAAGAGTTCATAAAGTTTATAAAGTCCGTAAAGTCCATAAAGTCTGTAAATTTTTTTAGAATTTATTAAGTTCTTGGATGATATAATATTCACTATGAATGATAAAGTATTTATAGTCATGCCGGCATATAACGAAGGCAAAGTAATTGCTAACGTCATCGCCGGCGTAAAAAAAGCCGGCTATAACAACGTTATCGTGGTTGACGATGGATCAGATGATGATACGAGTGTTAAAGCGGAACAGGCTGGCGCCGTGGTCGTTCGCCATCTGCTTAACCGAGGTAAGGGTGCGGCGGCCAAGACAGGAGTTGAGGCGACCAAAATCTTAGGGGCTGATGTCGTCGTCACTTTTGACGCCGATGGTCAGCATGAGCCATCAGACATAAAAAAACTGGTTCATTATATCAACGAAGGTTATGAAGTGGTTTTAGGAACAAGAGATTTTTCCAGAAAAGAAATTCCTTTTTTCAAGAAACTAGCCAACCTGATTGCTAATGTCTTTATTTGGTTGATTTATAGCGTTTGGGTGGAAGACAGCCAGTCAGGTTTTCGCGCCTATTCAAAAAAAGCTTTGCGAGTGATCGATTTAACCAGCGACCGTTATAACTATGAGAGCGAAGTCATTAAAGAAATAGCCAAACACAACTTAAACTATAAGCAGATGCCGATTAATGTTTACTACACCGAGTATTCTCAAAAAAAAAATCAGCGGCAAAATTTTATTAGCGGTTTGGAGACGTTGTTAAAAATAATTGCAAACCCTGTTGATTAATTTATTCTGAATAAATTATGAAAATAACTTTGATTCAAATTGGTTTAGCATTAATTTCACTATTTATTATTGGTGACCGTATTCAGCGTTATTTAAGAAGGGAAATTTCCCAATCGATTTTTAAATTGATTTCCTTTTTGACCGTCTGGACCGTAGTTTTAATAATCAGCCTGTTTCCGACAACGGTTTACTACATATCAAGGAAGTTAGGTTTTGGCGAAACCCTTAATCCGTTAATCTTTGCCGGATTTATCATCGTTTTTTTACTGATATTTAAAATCATCAGCATTATTGAAGAATTAGAAAGGCATATCACTAAAATCGTCAGACAGGAAGCTTTAAAAAACATTAAAAAACGAAGATGAGGACTCCCCTGGTGGCAGTTTTGGTTTTATGCACCAATGAAAAAAAATTTCTTAAAGGCGTGGTTGATTCCCTGCTTAAACAGACCTACAACAACTTGAGAATATACATTTTAGATAATAACTCAGAGGATGGATCAAAAGAAATAATCTCAAATCTCTCGCCCAGGGGGCGATCGTCCTTTGGACGAAAATATCAAACCTCAAATCTTACGAGTATCTATTTCAAAAGCAACCTAGGGTACGCAAAGGCTAATAATATTGGTTTACGAAGAGCTTTTGGGGATGGGGCTGATCTTTGTCTTGTTCTCAACTGTGATACGGTTTTAAAGAAAGATTGTGTTGAGGAGTTAGTTGAGTCTTATTTGGAGAAAAAAAAGGAAGAAATAAAAGTCGGTCTGATTCAGCCGGTAATTTTGTTGGCTAACGATAGGAAAAAGATCAACGGTGTCGGCAACGCCATCCATTACCTGGGTTTTGGTTACTGTCAGGACTATTTAAAAAGCTATAAAAAACAGAGCGTTGATAAAGAAATTTATTCTGTATCCGGCGCGGCAATGTTGATGACACGAGAATATTTTCGCCAAGTTAGTGGTTTTGATGAGGAATTTTTTATGACTGGTGAAGATCAAGACATATCATGGAGAGGGTTACTTTATGGCTATCGCCACTTTCTGTCTCAGGGAGCGCAGATTTATCATTATTACCAGTTTGGCCGCCATAAATTAAATAAATACCGGGAAGAAAAAAACCGCCTGATGATGCTTTTAAAAAATTATTCGGTAAAATCTTTGATTTTACTTTCGCCAATGTTAGTTGTTAACGAACTGGCGCTGATTTTATATAGCCTGTTTGAGGGATGGTTTTTTTTGAAGATAAAAACTTATTGGGCGATTTTAGTAAATTCAAAAACTATTCTAAAAAATCGAAAAATAATTCAAGCAAAAAGAGTTGTGAATGATAAAATTTTATTCTCAAGATTCAAAGCCGTAATTCACTTTAATCCTATTAATAACTTTATTATTCAAAACCTGGCAAACCCAGTATATTGGTTTTATTACCATCTAGTTTATATTTTTATATAATTTTTTTTGGCAGTAATAATAAAATAGTGGGAAAGACAAAGGGGGAAGAATTTTGATGGTTTAAATATAAAATTAAAAAAAAATAAGAAAATCGGAAAAATATATATAAATGGAAAAAAAAAGTATTGTCCACAGCTCTCAATAATTTGTAATTTATTTTTTTTCAGTAATTCTTCAAGTTCATTTGGTTGATATTCATATAGATGAAAGGGATTGTTATATTTGGGAAAAATTTTTTTTATCAACCTTGTAAGAATATAATTGGGGCTACTAATAATAATTAGACCATTTTTTTTTAGAACACGTCTAAATTCTACGATTGTTTTTATTCCGTCAGTTTTTTTCAGGTGCTCAATTGTTTCAAAACAAACTATATAGTCAATCGATTGATCAGGAAACGGTAAAATTTTTATATCAGTTTTAATAAATTTTATTTTTCTATTTTTATTTTTTTTAATTAAGTAATTAACTAAAGAAGAACTGTGATCAATTCCGACGACATTAAACTGTGTTTGGTTTTGTAGGATATTGCTTCCATAGCCAAGGCCACAAGCGGCGTCAAGAATGGTTGTTTTTTTATTATGTTGTAATTTCCTAATTGTTTTGGCCGCATACTCATAACGACTTATATGAAGTATTTTTTCGGCCGGGTTTATTTTCGTGTCGTAAGGATCGAGCCTTTCCGGTATATTAATAAGTTTTTTCATACATTTAAAAATAAAATCTTGATACGATATTTTGAAATATTAAAGTAATTATTATTATGCAAACAGCGGCAATTAACCAGTTCGGTATATTTAATTTTATGATTTTCATTTTAGGAAAGTATCTCTGGCGGATATTAATTAAAAAAAATAGTAAGAACGGAAAAATCAATAAAAAATATCTTCCTTGGATTCCTTCTATAACCTTACTTTTGTATGGGGTCCAGAAAAGATAGTTAATAAAAAGCAAAAAGAGGTAAAAAATAAAAATAATGGAACCCAAAATAATATTTTGCCAGTTTAAAAGCAGTAATTTTTTTTCTAGTTTAGTTTGATAGATAGTAAATAGGATTAAAAGAATATAGAAAAAATAAGTGAAATAATCTAAACCGTACTCAAGCCAGCCAAAAATTCCGATAACTCCTTGCAGGTAAAATGGAAATTTAATAAAAGTAGTTTTAATGATAATTTCTAAAATGGAAAACGGATTAGTTTTTAAAAGAATAATTTGATCAGCTGGGTTTATGGTTGTAGGATAAGCTACTTTGACCACCGCTCGACAAATTAAAAAACCAACAAAAGCGATAATTAGAACAATGACCCAATTAATTTTTTTTAATCTGCTCTCAACGAGTTTTATTCCGGAGACAAAAATAGTTAGAGCCAACATAATTTGAACCCCATCGTAACTATATGCAGTCAGTTGATGAAGAGTCATAGGCAAAAAAAAAGTAAGAAGAATAAGCGGTTTTATGGACTTTGGACAATGTTTTAAAAGAAAGTAAAACCAAATTAGAAAAAAAATATAGGCGAAAAAGCGGCCGCTAAAAAAAGACAGAAATTGGTTGAAATAAAGAAACTGGGAAATTAAGAGACCGACCGACTGCGGTAGATAAGAAATAGGCGGTAGTTGACAAATTGAGGCAATATTGATAACTGAGGGTTGATAGTTGGCTTTGGTCGAAAAAACTTCATTGATCCAAACCAACAGACCCATTTTTTTATTTTCTTTAGCAATAATCGACTGTAATTTTTCTTCATTTATCAAAATCGTAAATTGTTTGGGGACGGTTATTTGATTGTTAGCCGGACAGTAAAAAACTCCGTGAGTGACGGCTAAAGCTTTTTTAAAATGGGTGGTCTCATCAGCCTTTTGAAAAGGAGGAATGAAAAAAATAAATATGGCGCCAACAAGAATTAGGTAAACAGCGATTATTTTTCTCATTTTATGGATTACATTATTCTATAATAATTAGACGATGGTTAATACAAATAATATCCGTAATTTTGCCATTATTGCCCATGTGGACCATGGAAAGAGTACTTTAGCCGACCGTTTTTTGGAACTGACTGGAGTCATAAAAAAAGGACAACACGAGGATCAGTTTTTGGATAGAAATCCAATTTCGCGGGAAAGAGGAATTACGATTAAACTAGCACCGGTGAGAATGAAATACAAAATAACCAATAACCAAAATCCAATAATCAAACAAATTCAAAATTCCAATGATCAAAATTTAAAACAGTTTGGAGCTTGGAATTTGGAGCTTGGAGCTTCAAATTTAGAATATATTCTGAATTTGATTGATACTCCTGGTCATGTGGATTTTTCTTATGAAGTTGATCGAACCTTGTCTTGTGTGGAAGGAGTGATTCTTTTGGTTGATGCGACGCAGGGGGTCCAGGCGCAGACAATCGCTAATGCTTATAAGGCGATTGAGAAAAATTTAATTATTATTCCGGCGATTAACAAAATTGATCGGGCTAATGCCGATATTGAATCAACAGAGAAGCAGATAAGGGAATTTTTAGACGTTAGGGAAGACGAAATATTTTTGGTGTCGGCAAAAACGGGAGAAGGCGTTGAAAAATTATTAAAGGCGGTGATTAATAAAATTCCATCGCCCGAAGAAAGCTCGATACCGAAATTTTTTCGCTCCATGGGCGTGCTCCCGCGTCAAACGCGGTTGCTCACCTCCCAAGTCGCAAAAAACTCGGTATCTTCGCTCATCTTTGATTCTTACTATGATACTCACCGGGGGGTGATTACCTTTACCCGAGTTTTTAACGGTCAGTTAAAAGCAGGTGATAAAGTAAAGCTGTTTCAAGCTAATCAAGAATTTGAAGTGCAGGAAGTCGGTTATTTCAACCCTAATTTAATAAAAAAAGACAGTCTTTCAACCGGCGAGATTGGTTATGTTGTAACTAATTTAAAAGATATTCATCAGGTCCGTGTTGGTGATACCCTTACCGAAGAAAATAGTACCAATCCTCCCCTAGCCGGTTATAAACAGGTTCGACCGATGGTTTTTGCCTCAATCTTCCCGACCGACACTCATGACTTTCTCAATTTAAAAAAATCATTGGAAAGACTTTATCTTAACGACTCTTCTCTTATTTTTACTTCTGTTCATAGTCAAGCATTGGGAGCTGGTTTTCGGGTTGGTTTTTTAGGACTGTTGCACGCCGACATTGTCCGTGAACGACTTGAGCGAGAGTTTAATCTTAATTTAGTCCTTACCCCGCCTCAGGTTGAGTTTAAATTAGAGAAGAATCATTTTTATGAACCATATGTCAAATTATTAATTATTACACCGCAAAGATATCTAGGCAATGTGATGAAACTGGTCGAAGATTATCGAAGAGAGTTTGTCACCATGGATAATAAAACCCAAATCTCAATCACCTATACGATGCCGATGAGCGAGATGGTGTCGGATTTTTATGATAAGTTAAAAAGTGTTAGCTCGGGCTACGCATCGCTCGATTGGGAGTTCATTGAGTATCGACAGGTTGAAGCGAATAAAATGACAATTTTACTTAATAGTCAGCCGGTCGATGAGTTCTCTGAAATAGTTGTTAAAGAAAGAGCAATCGAGAAAAGTCAGCAGTTAACAAAAAGGTTAAGAATAATCGTCCCCCGCCAACAGTATGAAGTAAAAATTCAGGCGCAATATAAGGGCAAGATTATTGCTTCAGAAAGAATTGCTCCTTTTAGAAAGGATGTCACCAGAAAACTCTACGGCGGTGATAGGACAAGGAAAGATAAGTTACTGGATAAGCAAAAAGAAGGAAAAAAGAAGATGAAAATGGTTGGTCGGGTGGAAATACCAAAAGAGGCGTTTATGAAGTTATTTAAAATTAGGAGTTAAGAGTTATGAGACAAGGAAATCGCTTTTAAATTTCTTTCCATTGTATATTTTTATCTTTTTTCATGAAAGTTAACTGGCGTTTGGCGTATTGAACCTCGGCAGTGATCCATTGCTTAATCGCTTCTTCTTTATTAACTTTTCCTTCCAAATAACTGATTATTTGTTGGTAACCGATAGTTTTTAATCCTGGATCGGTTTTTTTGTAGCCCTTTTTTAAGAGGGATTTGACCTCCTCTATGGCCCCCTGTTTGAGGCGTTTTTCTACTCTGGTTTTGATTGCTTGGCGAAGTTTATTTTTGTCTTTATATTTAAGACCGATTAAAAGGAAGCTTGATACCGTGTTTTTCACTCCACTGGGCGTGCTCCCCCGACTAAAGTCGGGTTGCGCACCTCCCAAGTCGTTCAAAACAGGTATTCTCGCTTCCTTTCTGAAACATTTGGAAATTTCTATCTTTCTTATCAGTCTTCTCGGATTATTTTTATCACTATTGTTTAATTGATTAAACGATTGAACATTAATTCCTTTGAGAATCTTTTGTAATTCTTTGACGGATTTATTGTCTAATTTTTCGCGGAGTTTGAAATTAGGAGGAACTTCATAATCAAAACCATAAAGGAGATGCTTTAAATAGAAATAACTTCCTCCAACGATGATTGGGGTAATTTTCTGTTTTAAAAGTTTTTTAATAAGATAAAGAGTGCATTGTGTCCAATCGTATGAAGAAAAGCGTTGTTTGGGATCGACAATGTCATATAACCAGATTTTAGATTTTAGATAATAGATCTTAGATGATAGAGGATAATAACCAATATCAAAATTTAGCTTTGAACTTTGAGATTTGAACTTTGAGTTTTTCTTTATATCTTTTCCGGTAATAATATCTAATTTTTTATAAACCTGTCTAGAATCGCAGTTGATTATTTCCCCATTATATTTTTTGGCCATTTGGATAGCCAATTTTGTTTTTCCAGTGGCAGTTTGGCCAGTGATTATGATAAAATTCATATTCTTAACCCGTTTCTAAGCCTATTTTCTATCTTCTACTTCTGCAGTTTTGCCGCTTCAACAAGGTTTTTATAAAGATAGAGAACGTCAATCGGGCCGACTCCGCCGATTATTGACGTGTAAAATGAAGCAATTTTTCTGATCTCTTTTTCCTCAAAGTCTCCCTTTAACTTGCCGCTTTCTCTTCTGAGCCCGACATTGATTAAAATAACGCCTGGTTTGATCTGTTGAGAATCGATAACTTTTTTACCTACGGCTGAAATAATAATATCGGCTTCTCGGCAATAATTTTCCGGTTGAGGAGTTTTTGAGTGAATATTGATGTAGTTTATTTTAAAACCGGTCAAGGTTTTTCCAATAGGTTGTCCACCGGTGATACCACGTCCAATTAAAACAACTTTTCTATTATGAAATATTTTTTTGAAAAGAAACCGGTCTTTTTCCGGATCAATAAAAAGCTGGCGCCCGGACAGCGGTTTATAAAAAAGATATTTAAAAATTGTTAAAACGGCCAAGCCGATCGGAGGGTAAAAAGGCGTTTTGTGACGGTGGCCCTCAATTTCTTTTTCCAGAGGGATATAGTTATAGATGCTGTTGGTTGACAGTTGAGCCGGTAACGGTTGCTGGATAATAACGCCAGTGGTATGTTGATCGATTGATTTTTCTTTAATTTTCATCATGAATCTTTCGAAGTTGGGCACCGATTTGAGATGAATGAACTCAAAGTCAATCTTCAGTTGACGTGCCAGCTGTTTTTTGATTTTGACAAAAGAAAGTTGCTCGGGCGACTGGCCGACAAGAAAAACAACCAGTTTTAACTTATTTTTTATCCCTTTTACCTCTTTTTTTATCTCTTTCTTCATTAGGTTGGTGATTGCTTTGCCGGAGATTTTCATCAAGAATATTTTATCACACGAAGGCGGCCGAAACAACTTGATCATTCTTTTGCGAAAAACGCATTAAAATGACACCTTTGGCTGTTCTTGATCGGGAAGGAATCGCCGTAGCAGGAATTTTGACAACCTGCCCCTTGCCGCTGGTAATAATGATGGTAGAGTTGTTTTCATTCAATATCTTGACAAAAGCCAGTTGACCGGTTTTCAGGTCGATCAAGCTGACTTTTACCCCTTTTCCGCCGCGATGTTGGCCGCGAAAATTAGAGAGCTTGGTTTTTTTACCAATCCCCCTTTCACTGATCACCATAAGATTTTTTTTAAATTCTTGGTCGGAGAAAAGATCGGCGGAAACGACCTCGTCATTCTCACCTAACTCGACTCCTTTGACACCGATTGAGGCACGGCCAACGGCTCTTACTTCTTTTTCTTTAAAGACGATCGCCTTACCCATTTTAGTGGTCATAATGGCGTTTTGTTTGCCGTCGCTGATCTTTACCCAGAGTAATTCATCATCTTTTTCTAATCTAATGGCGATGATGCCGTTGGTGCGGATATTGGCATACTGATCAAAGGGTGTTTTTTTCACCGTCCCCTTTTTAGTAAACATGATAATAAAATGGCGACTGCTGGCCGATGGTTGACGATTCGAATCATCGGAATAAGTAAGGATAGAAGTAATCTTTTCCTCGGCTTTAATAGGAATAATGTTGATGACCGCTTTTCCTTTAGCAATACGCGAACCTTGAGGGATATCCCAAACCCTGGTTTGGAAAACGCGGCCGGTATTACTGAAAAAGAGCATGTAATCATGAAGCATGGCTGTGGTAATATAATAAACATTGTCTGACTCTTTTGTTTCGATGCCGGTGACCCCTTTCCCGCCACGAAGCTGAACTCGGAATGTCTCGCGGGGAACGTGTTTGATATATCCTTCTTTGGTTAGGACGACAATCACCTCTTTATTTTCGATAAGCTGTTCGTCAGTGATTTCTCCCGGCTTGGATTTTATAATCTGGGTTCTTCGTTCATCACCATATTTTTTCTTTAGGTAGAGTAGTTCATTCTTTACCACCTTCAAAATTTTGAAAACATCTTTTAAAAGACTTTCAAGGTAGAGGATAGTTTCTTTAAGCATAGCCAGTTCGTCTTCGACCTTTTGTCTTTCTAAGCCGGTTAACCGCTTGAGCTGCATATCCAGGATTGCTTGAGCTTGAAGCTCGGAAAGACCAAATTTTTTTATTAAATTTTTCTTAGCCTCGGCTTCGCTAGTAGATTTTTTAATCGTTTCAATTATCTCGTCGATATGATCTAGGGCGATGAGATATCCATCAAGAATATGGGCACGTTGTTTAGCTTGATTTAATTCGAAAGTTGATCTTTTAATAATCATCTGAACTCGGTGTTTAAGATAATCTTCCAAGATTGATTTTAGAGAAAGAGTCTGGGGAACGCCGTCGACCAAGGTAACCATATTGGCCGGAAAGGAAGTCTGTAGTTCAGTATGCTTAAAAAGATTGTTAATAACCTTTTTCGGCGAACTGTCACGTTTCAACTCAATCACAATCCTGATGCCTTCACGGCTTGACTCGTCGCGCAGATCCGAGATGCCAACGATTTTTTTATCGGTGACTAATCGGGCAATCTTTTCCACCAGATTGGCTTTGTTGACTTGATAAGGAAGCTCGTTGACCACTAAAGCGGTTTTTCCCTTACCCAGATCTTCATCTTCAATCTTGGCTCGGATAAGAATAGAGCCCCGACCGGTTTCATAGGCTTGTTTAATGTCATTGTATCCGTAGATGATGCCGGCAGTGGGGAAATCCGGTCCTTTAACAAAAGATAAAAGACTGTCGATTTCAACCTCAAAATTTAATCCTTTGGCTTGTTGATCAATATTAATTGAGTCAATTGTCAACTGTTGACTCTTTTTCGTGTTGAACTGATAATTTAATTTAGCTTTGTCAATCATAAAACATAGAGCGTCAATAATTTCGGAAAGATTGTGGGGAGGGATTTTTGTGGCCATGCCGACGGCAATACCTTCAGCCCCCATCAGTAGCAAATGAGGCAGCTTTGCCGGCAAAAAAGTCGGTTCTTTTAACGTCCCATCAAAATTGTCTATCCAGTCAACTGTTTCTTTTTCTATATCAAAAAGGAGTTCTTCGGCAATCTTAGTTAGTTTTACCTCGGTGTAACGCATAGCCGCCGGCGGGTCGCCATCGATTGACCCGAAGTTTCCCTGACCTTTAATAAGAGGATAACGCATGGAAAATGTTTGGGCCATGCGAGCCAGTGTTTCATACACGGCGGCGTCACCATGAGGATGATATTTGCCCAAGACTTCGCCGACGACCTTGGCGCTTTTAGAAAATCTTGCTCCCGAGGTTAGACCCATCTTATACATCGCATAAAGAATCCGCCGGTGGACCGGTTTTAGACCATCACGGACATCAGGAAGAGCACGGGAGACAATGACACTCATGGCGTAGTCTAAGTAAGCGCGTTTCATCTCTAAAGTTATTTCTGCTGGTTGGATGGATTGCTTGTTATTCATTTATCATTTGAATTTTATCTAATAAACGGGGCAATTAATAAAGCAATTATATTCAGGACTTTAATCATCGGATTGATAGCCGGTCCAGCCGTGTCTTTATAGGGGTCGCCGACGGTGTCGCCGGTAACGGCGGCCTGATGGGCAAAACTTCCTTTTCCGCCCAACTGGCCTGATTCAATATACTTTTTAGTGTTATCCCAAGCCGCTCCGCCGGTTGTCATCGAAATGGCGACAAACAGACCGGTTAGGATACTGCCAACGAGCATTCCTCCTAAAGCTTTTGCTCCGAACCCAAAACCGATTATTATCGGCGCAAAAATTGGGATTAAGGTAGGAACAATCATCTCTTTAAGAGCTGCTTGAGTGACAATGTCGACTGCCCGACCGTAATCGGGTTTTGACTTTCCACTCATTATTCCTTTAATCTCTTTGAATTGGCGCCTGACTTCATTGACAATGGCCGTGCTGGCTTTACCGACTGCCTCCATGGCTAAAGCGGCGAAAAAATAAGGTAAAGCGCCACCGATAAATAAGCCAATTAAAACATAAGGATCAGCCACAGAAAAATTGATGGCTAAAGTAGATTTTTTTAAAAGTTCTTGAGAAAAACAGGCAAAAAGTACTAGAGCCGCCAAACCAGCCGATCCGATGGCATAGGCTTTTGTGACTGCTTTAGTGGTGTTGCCGACCGCATCCAAAGTATCGGTCACCGCGCGCACTTTTTCATCACAACCGACCATCTCAACAATACCGCCGGCATTATCGGTGATTGGTCCAAAGGCGTCAATGGCGACGATGATTCCGGTAAGAGAAAGCATACTCATGGCGGCGATGGCAACACCATAAATTCCGGCGAAGTGAAAAGCTAATAATATTCCAAATGAGATTAAAAGAATCGGCGCCAAGGTTGATTTCATCGACACCGCCAGTCCGGCAATGATATTGGTCCCGTGGCCGGTGGTTGAAGCCTGAGCGATGGATTTCACCGGAGAATATTTTTTCGAGGTGAAATACTCAGTAATAATCACCAATCCGACGGTGACAACTAAACCAATTAATGAAGTATAGAAAAGGGAAAGCGAGTTAATAGTACCAATACCTTGAGGAAAGAGTTTAAAGGTAATCGAATAAAAACCGAAAACTGAAAGAAGAATACTAACTGACAGTCCTTGGTATAAAGCGGCCATAATATTTTTTCCTTTAAGTTTGACAAACCAGCTGCCGATAACACTGGTGATGATTGAAATCGCACCAATCAGTAATGGATAAAAGATAACTAATTGATTTCTAGGGAAAAGAAGATTGCTTAAGATCATAGCAGCCACGGCGGTGACGACATAAGTTTCAAAAAGGTCAGCGGCCATACCGGCGTCATCACCGACATTATCACCGACTAGATCGGCGATAACACCGGGATTACGTGGGTCGTCCTCAGGAATACCCTTCTCGATTTTGCCGACCATGTCTGTTCCCACATCGGCTGACTTAGTATAAATACCACCGCCAAGTCTGGCAAAGACCGAGATTAAAGAGCTGCCGAATCCCAAAGCGATTAGTGGTTGGAAATCTAAGGTAGCCTGATGAAACAAGGTAATTAGGTAGTAAAAACCGGAAACGGCTAACAAAGCTAGACCGGCTACCATCAGTCCGGTTACCGATCCGCCAGAGAAAGCAAGAGAAAAAGCTTGTGGTAGTCCTTTTTTGGCCGCCTGGGCGCATCTAATGTTGCTGCGGACGGCGACACTCATACCAATGATACCGGCGACGGCGGAAAAGATCGCGCCGATGGCAAATCCTAAAGCGGTAGTCAAACCGAAGACAAAATTAAGAATTATAAAAATAAACAAACCGATAATAGCGATTATTTTGTATTGACGTTTGATATAGGCATTGGCACCAACATTGATAGCGTCGGCAATCTCGTTCATTTTATTATCGCCCTGAGGATAAGATAAGACTTTAAAGATTAATAGTAAACTGTAACCGATAGACAAAATCCCGGCGAAAATCGACAAGATTATTGGATTAATAATCATAGTTTTAATTATTAATTAATAAATAGATTAAATATCTAAGTTAGCCATTTTGGCGTGGGTAACAATAAATTTCTTCCTTGGTGGTACTTCTTCACCCATGAGCATAGAAAAAACCTGGTCGGCCTCCTGACTATCGTTAATATTTACCTGTTTAAGGATTCTATTTTCCGGCTTCATCGTTGTTTCCCAAAGCTGTTCCGGATTCATTTCACCCAGTCCTTTATATCTTTGGATCGATGGTTGTTGAATGTTGGTTGTTGTTGTTCTCTGACCTTTCGTTGGACTTTTCAGCAAATCCTTGATGATTTGGTCACATTCTACGTCATTAAAAGCATATTTGATTGTTTTGCCAAGCTGAATTTTATAAAGCGGTGGTTGGGCGATGAAAAGATGGCCTTTATTGATTACTTCCGGTAGATGGCGGAAGAAAAAAGTTAAAAGTAAAGTACGGATATGTTCACCGTCGACATCAGCATCAGTCATAATAACGATTTTGTGATAGCGGAGTTTTCCGTAGTCAATGCTTTCCCCGATTCCCATACCTAAAGCGACCACCAAATCCTTTAGTTCTTTAAAAGATAAGACTTTGTCCAAGTAGGCTCTTTCCGTGTTCAAAACCTTACCTCTTAAAGGGAGAATGGCTTGGTATTTACGGTCGCGTCCCTCTTTAGCTGTACCGCCGGCCGAGTTACCCTCAACCAAATAAAGTTCGCAGGCGGAGGGATCTTTTTCCTGACAGTCGGCTAGTTTTCCTGGTAGGCTCGCCCCCTCCAAAGCACCCTTTCTTAAAACGGCTTCTTTGGCGGCCTTGGCGGCCAGACGGGCTTTTTGGGCTAAATAGATTTTAGAAAGAATCTCTTTACCCGTCTTAGGATTCTCTTCAAAATAAGTTTGCAGATAGTTAAAAACCGACTGTTGGACAAAAGTTTGAATCTCCGAGTTACCCAACTTTGTTTTCGTCTGACCCTCAAACTGAAGATTAGTCGACGGCATCTTGACATAAACGATGGCGGTCAAACCTTCTTTGACATCATCGCCGGTATAAGTTTCTTCACCGTTTTTTTGGCCAAGTTCTTGTTTAGCGTAGTTATTTATCGCCTTGGTGAGAGCGGTACGAAATCCGGTCAGATGCGTTCCTCCTTCATAAGTGTTAATGACATTGACGAACGAATGGATATTTTCGTTGATCGAATCGTTATATTGGATAGCCACCTCGACCTCTTTATCATCAAGCTGCTTTTTGAAGTAGATAGGGCTGTGATGAACCCGTTTACCCCGATTTAAGTCACGAAGTAATGATTTTATTCCGCCGTCAAAGTAAAAACCCAGATTTTCTTTAGTCTTTTGGTTAAAGATCTTGAACTGGATATTACTAATTAAATACGCCCGTTCTTTAATCTGTTTTTTTAGCAAATTATAGTTTATCTCGATTGTTTCCGAAAAAATCTTTTTATCGGGAAGAAAAGATACTGCTGTCCCCGTCTTAAAAGGAAAGTTTAAGAGCGATTTTTCTACTTCTTTGACTTTAGCCAAAGGCTTGCCGGCATGGTATTCCTGACGGTAAAGCTTCTCCTCGCGTCTTACCTCGACGATCATATGTTCGGACAGGGCGTTGACGACCGAGGCACCAACACCGTGGAGGCCACCAGAAATCTTGTAGGCGCCGATAGAAAACTTACCACCGGCATGAAGTTTGGTCATCACGATCTCAAGGGCTGAGGCCTTGTATTTCGGCATTATTTCGGTGGGTATGCCGCGACCATCATCAAAAACAGTCAAATAGCCATCTTGGTTAATGATGATCTGAGTATTATGACAGTAACCAGCTAACGCCTCGTCAATGGCATTGTCAATAATTTCATTAAGGCAGTGATTGACGCCTGTTTGCGAAGTAGATCCTATATACATCGCCGGTCGTTTGCGTACCGGTTCCAAACCTTCAAGAACGACAATTGATTCTACACTATAATCAGATTTTTTAGCTTTTGCCATAACTTAATTTTAGCTTAAATATAAGCTATTTTAAAGTAGAAATTAGTTATTTTAGTTCAACCTTACCTCCGGCGGTTTCAAGCTTTTTCTTGGCTTCTTCGGCCACATTTTTTTTCACCTCCTTTAAAAGTTCTTGGGGTGCACTCTCAACCATCTTTTTTGCCTCCATTAAACCCAGATTAGGTAAGATTTCCCGGACAGCTTTAATAACGGCTAGTTTATTAGCACCGCAGTTGCTCAAAACAACGGTAAAACTGGTTTTTTCTTCTTTAGCGGCATTAGCTCCATTAGAAACGGCTGCAGCTGGAGCGGCTACTGGCATGGCGGAAACACCAAATTTTTTTTCTAGATACTCGGAAAGTTCTGCCATTTCAATCACAGTTAAACCCTCGATCTCTTTGGCAATCTTATTTAATTTTTCTGAAAGTTGTTTATCAGTCATAAAATATCACCCCCTGCTCTGAGATTTTTGTTTAAGAATATAGACAAATTTGTTAATATTAAACTTTGTAGCCAAAGTGAATCTTCGGGCCGGATTAGTCAAACCACCAATAATCTTGGCGATGAGCTGGTCCTTCGCTGGTAATTGAGCAATTTTTGTCAACTGAGCTGAATCATAAATAATCTGGTCGAGAATACCAAACTTAAAAGTAAAGTTTTTTTTGTTAGCAGAAAAATCGGAAAATTGTTTAAGACTACGACTCCAGTCTTCACCTAAATAAATGATCAAAGTAGATTCCTTAAGGGGGAAAAAATTTTTTTTCAGGTCTTTGAATAGTTTATCGTTAGACGATAAAATGTTGATTGCTTTTTCAAAAAGAGAATTTTTAACGACCGATAAGGCAGAGTTAGCTTTCTTTAAACTTTTTCGCAAGCCGTCAAAAAGTTGAGTCGGTACTTCGCTATATTTAAGGAGAACAAAGTTTTTAGTTTGTTTTAACGACTGATCAATCGATTGAACCTGAGCTATTTTTTTTAAACTAGCCATATGTCTCCTTTCCCCCCGCTAAGCGGGGTTCTCCCTTGGGAAATTTTATCCCCTCTAAGCGGCGGAACCCAAGGTCTCAAGGACAATGTTATTATAACAAATTTCTTAGAAAAACTCTTACCCACCGCACTACGAAATCTTGTTTGGGAAGATGCCTCGAGCTTAAGCTCGAAGAATGCTTCACATTTCTTGCAACAGTTCCTTAAGGCTTTTTAATTTTTTTGCTCCCCTTTGTTCTTTTTTGTTTTTTTTGGAAGCTTTATTTGCTTGATAATTTTTAGCTAGCTGGCGTTTCTTTTCAAATTGATCAACTTTGCCTTTACTGTCAATATAACGGTGTTCACCAGTATAGAGGGGATGGCATTTATAGCAGACTTCAACAGTAAGAGTTTTTTTAGTTGACCCGGTAGTAAAAATATTACCGCAGGAACAAACAACCTGAGCATCTTCATAGAATGTTGGGTGAATGTTAGCTTTCATAGCGAAATATTATAACACAAATTAAACGGTTAAAGATTAAATGTTAAACAGTTAAACAAACGTTAAATATTAAACCTTTAAACGTTTAACAGTTTAACTGATTAATACCTTGTCCCACTTTCCCTGTTCAATAATTTCCTCAAGGTTGTAAAAACTTTTTCCGATACGGTGGTCGGTAAGTCGGTTCTGAGGAAAGTTATAGGTCCTGATTTTTTCCGCCCGTTCGCCGCTGCCGATATTTTTTACATAAGAATAAATTGCCCCTTTCTTTTTTTCTTCTTCAAGTTGGTAAAGTTTCCCGGCCAAAAGATCCATGGCAATGCGGCGGTTGGCTTCTTGATAGCGTTCTCGGCTGGCGGTAGTAACGATTCCGGTTGGTTTATGAGTGAGACGGACGGCCGTCGATACTTTATTGACATTTTGACCGCCATGGCCGCCGGAACGATAGAACTGCCATTCCAGGTCGCTGGGATTAATTTTGATATCTGACTGGATAATCTGAGGTAAAACGACGATTACTGCTGTTGAAGTGTGGACGCGACCATGACGTTCAGTGACAGGAGTTCGTTGGACTCGATGAACGCCGGTTTCGTTTTTGAAAAGCGGAAACGCGTTAAGGCCGTTAATTCTAATAATGTCGTCGTCGAGATAAATATATTTAAAACCTTTTTTCTGGGCAAATTTCAAATATGAAAGTAAAAGTTCCTTCATCCATATTTTTGCTTCATCGCCACCAACGCCGGGAAGAGCTTCGATAATGGCGATATTTGGGTTAATTAGCATATAAAAATATCAAATAACAAATAAGAAATTTTTATTCAATAACCAATAATTAATATTTAAATATTTAATATTTTTTGTTGATTAAAAATTTATTATTAATTATTTATTATTAAAAAATTTTAATAACTCTTGTTTATTTAGTTCCTTCTGCTCTCCTGTTTTCATATCTTTAAGTTTGATAATATTTTTTTGCGCTTCTTCCGGTCCAATGATAATAACATAAGGAATTCCCTTTTTGTCGGCATATTTGAGTTGTTTATCGAGTTTTGTTACCTCGGGATAAAGCATAGTAGAAATATCATTCTTTCTTAATAATGTACCAATATCAATGAGCTTATCTAAAGTTTTTCCATCAAAATAAGTTAGCAAAACCTTAGTTGGGACAGAAGAAAGATTGACCATTTTTCTTTCTTTGATAATTTCAACAATTCTCTCTATCCCAAAAGATCCGCCAGTAGCGGGTATTTTTTCTCCAACAAACTTCCCTATAACGTCATCGTAACGACCGCATCCAGCCACTGATCCAATTCCCCCGTCAATGATTTCGAATTCCCAAACAGGACCATTGTAATAAGCTAATCCTCGAGCAATATAAGGGGAAAATTTATAAGTTTCTTTAGAAATTTTAGCTAATTTTAAATATTTAAATATCTGTTCTAGTTCGTTCAGTCCTTCCATCGCAACGGGAATATCTTTTAATAATCCTTTATATTTTTGCATAAGCTCTTCCGTTTCTCCTTTTGTGTTAATAATACTTAAGATTTTTTCTACCACCTCAAGAGGAATTTTTCTTTTTCCTAACAATTCTTTTTTTACTTCAGTGAGACCAATTTTCGGTAGTTTATCAATACATAAACAAATGGGAATAAACTGTTCATTTTTAGCCCCAGAAAATTTAATAATTCCATTTAAAAACTTTCTATTGCTAATATTGACGATGAATTTTTTGAAACCGAGTTTTTCCATGACCTCAATTCCCATCTGGATAAACTCCGCGTCAGCAAGAACTGATGAGGAGTCAATAGTATCGGCATCACATTGAGTGAACTCACGAAAGCGCCCTTTTTGCGGTTTTTCTGCACGCCAAACTGTTTGGATTTGATAACGTTTATAGGGAAAAATAATTTTATTAATATTTTCTGCAACGGCTCTGCACATTGAAATCATCACCTCATATTTAAGCATGATATCCCGTCCACCTTCATCTTTAAAACGATAAAAAAGTTTTATTGCTTCTTCCCCGGACTCTCTTAAAAAAACGTCGCTATATTCAAGAGCAGGTGTTTCTAAAGGTTCGTAACCATATTTTTCAAATACAGACTTGAATATATTGATAACATATTCACGGATAACAATATCATCGGCAAAAAAATCTCGGAATCCTTTTAATCTTTGTGCTTGAATTCTTTTGTTCATATTTGTTAATTATATCAACTTATAAATATAAATTAACCCGCCTTTCAGCGGGTTGATTTCTAATATTCTATAACAGTTTAATATCACCTGCTGCCAGTCGGGTGGTGATGAAGATTATTGACTATATGTTTCGAGAGTGACGGTTTTTTCTAAAACTTTTCCTTGACGCCAGACTTTAATGTTAACCCGGTCGCCAACTTTCTTATCATTTATCAACCGGGCCAGTTCTTGATTATCGTTACCCTTGACTCTTTCGTTGTCAAACTCGGTAATAATATCTTCTACGTCCAGAGCAGCTTTTTCCGCCGGCGAACCCTTAATTACTTCGATAATATAAGCTCCCTCAACCACATCGTTTAAAATGGCCGTTTGTTTATCAACCATTTTATAACGAAGGCCGATATAAGGTCGCTCAAAAGATCCGCCTTTTTTATTAAAATCATCTATTAGCTGTTTAACAACATTAATCGGAATGGCAAAGCCGATATTTTGCCCTTCTTGGGCAATGGCAGTATTAATGCCAATAGCCTCACCTTTAGAATTTAATAATGGACCTCCTGAGTTTCCCGGGCTGATAGCGGCGTCGGTTTGGATAACGTTATCCAGTTTTTCCACATATCCCTCAAAGGGTGAACCGGCAGTGATTCCTCGACCTAGTCCGGAAATAATACCGGAGGTAACCGTATTCGTAAACTCACCCAGTGGTGTTCCGATGGCGATAACCAGTTGCCCCAGTTTTAACTTTGACGAATCTCCAAGTTTTAGGGCTTTTAAGCCGCCAGCAGGCGGTTCGATTTTCAAAATGGCTAGATCATTAAGTGGATCTCGATAAATATTTTTTACATTGAGCTTCTTGTTGTCATTGGTTAAGATCTGATAACTGGTCTCGGTATCGGAAACGACATGTTTATTAGTAATAATCAATCCATCTTTAGAGATAATAAAACCGCTGCCGATATTTTGCTCAACTTTTTTGGTTGTTCCCGGTACCTGTTGAAAAGGAGAAAAAGGGTCAAAGGGGTTAAACTGATAAACGTTACTTGTAGTTGTAGATTTACTTATACCGACAGTGACCACCGACGGTAACGATTCCTCTACCACTTTAGTGATGACCGATTCTTGGTAGACAACCGTTTGTTTTTCGGTCAGCTCAGGAATTTTTTTTAGTGAGCTTAACGGCGATCCCCCAAAAAGTTTTTCTAGATTAATCGATGGTAAGAGTTTTGTTTGTTGACCAATAGCAAGAATGATAATCAGAGCAGCTAAAAGAAAAAAAAGTTTTTTCATAATCATTAGTTATAGTACTATTTGATTAATTGGTCAATAGCTTTATCGAGTTGTTTGTCATCGTTTCGAGTCATAGTATTACCTTCTTTAACCTGATTTTCGACTTTAACATCTGGTTCAATCCCTTTGCCATTAATCCAATCTCCGTTAGGGAGAATCCACTTAGCCACGGTAACATGAAGACCGGCATTTTTATCTAAATCGATTGCTTCTTGGACAGATCCTTTCCCAAAGGTTTTTTCGCCGATGAGTTTGGTTCTCTTGTGATCTCGCAGGGCGCCTGCGACAATCTCTGAGGCGGAAGCAGAACCTCTATTAATTAGAACAACCAATGGAATATTTTTTAATCGGCCATTTTTTAGGACGTAGTAAGTTTTATTTTCGGTTGTCGTTGATTCTTGTTTAACGACGATTTTTCCAAAAGGGAGGAACTCTGATGCTAAGTAAACCGCTCCGTCCAAGAAGCCACCTGGGTTATCACGTAGATTTAAAACTAAACCCGCAATTTCCTTCTTATCCCACTGGTTTTTGATTTCAGATATTGCCTTATCCCACTCTTGATTAGTATTTTCACCAAACTGATTAAGATTCAATATGGCCACTTTTTGCTTATTTTTAGTTTCGTAACTTAGCTCGACCGATGGAACATTTATCTGTTTGCGGACAATCTCGACATTAACTTCTTTTCCATTTCTTAATAAACCGAGCTTAACTTTAGTTCCCTTTGGGCCACGAATTTTGGCAACGGCTTGAGTTAGTGTCCAGTTTTTTGTTGATTGCTTGTCAACTTTGCTTATTACGTCTCCAGATTTAACGCCTGCTGTTTCGGCCGGTGAGTTTTTCAGAGGGGCGACTATGATAATTTGATTATCTTTTAGACCAAGTTGGGCACCAATACCTTCAAATTTCCCACCCAAATCATCTTTCGATTGTTTATTTTCGTCTGGCGTAAGAAAAAAAGTGTAAGGATCATTTAATGAAGCGACTAATCCTTTAATAGCGCCATAAAACATTTTTTGTGGATCAAGCTTGTTCTTATCAACATATTTTTTTTCTACCTTATCCCATACTTCCCAGAAAAGAGAAAAATCAACGTTTTTTATTTTGCTTTGACTATTACCGGTAGGTGCATTAACAATGTTGTAATCTGTTCTTTCGATTTTGAAGCGAAGAGTATTATATTCCCCTATTTTATAACCGGATCCGAAAAGAAAAATAGCGATAGATAAAACAAAAAGGATATTAGTTATTTTGTTTGGTTTCATATATAAAAATATATTCTACTAGATTGTTTATCAATTAAACAATAAGGAAATTTTATACTGGTGATTTTCTTGAAATCGGCAATATTTTTTATTTGAGCAGTTCCGATTCCGTGTCTTTCATCGAGTCTAGTTAAGCTTACCAAACCAAGAGCGCCAATCGCCTCAATCTTTGCTTGAATCAACGCATTAAACGACTTGCTAATTATAATTCTATTTTCAATTTTAGAACTAGTAAGACCATAGATATCAGATTGTTCAAAATAGTAAGTTTGACCGCCAAAATTCGAACTGCTTGATGTCAGCTCAAATTGCTCAGCTTTTTCTAATTTTAATTCTAAATAATTTTTGCGAATATCAATAACCTCGCCTTTAAAAAAAGCTTTAGTAGTGGTTTTGAATTTTTCGTCGTCGGAAATAATAATTTTCCCTGAGTTGTGATCAATTATTTTAATGATGCCGTTGACCGGACTGGTAACAATTTTTTTTCCGAAGAAATCTTTTTTAATTGCAATGGCCTCTTCTTTTTTTACCTGATCACCAACTAATTTCTTTAAAAAACGAAAGATGTTTTTTGGTGAGATTTTGAGGTCTCTGCTAATAAATACCTCTGTTTCTAGATTAGTTTTTTTTTCTAAGAATAGATCACCAAAGCTAACTTCATTTCTCGGTTTTAAAAGACAGCGACTATCTTCTGATATATGAACTTTTACTATCATAAACTACATTATAACAAGATCAGTTTATAACTTGATTGGTGGGGGATCGATCTTTTCTTATTTTACTCCCTGGTAGGAAACATAAGGGAGCAACCCTAAATGACGAGCGTATTTAATCTGTTTAGTTAGTTTTCTTTGATGTTTAGCACAAAGGCCGCTATAGTCTCTACCTAAGATCTTTTTTCTTTGCGAATTAAATTTAGCCAGATTATCAATATCCTTATAATATGGCTCAGTTTGATATCGACAAAAGAAACATCTCATATAATATAGTTTATAAAGTTGGTAAAGTTTTTAAAGTCCTTAAAGTATTTCTCCTTACGAACTTTACAACTTTACGGACTTGATGAACTTTTAAAACGGAATGTCTTCAGGGTTCACATCCTCATTAACCGCTTCTTTTTTATCCTCCTTTTCTTTAGTTTTTTTGGTTTTTTCTTCTTTAGTTATTTCCTTATCGGAGGCAGTTAAACTATCGTCGGTAGCCGCTTTTTTTTCATCAGTTTTTGCAGCGGATTTTTCCACCACTGTTTTTCTCCCGTCACCAAAAACAATAAAATCGTCAAGAACAATCTCGGTAATGCTTCTTTCCTGACCGTCCCGGCCGACGAAAGTTCGGTATGTTAATCTTCCTTCAAGGTAAACTTTTCTTCCCTTATTGAGTATTTTTCCGCATAGCTCGGCTAATTTTTGCCAGGCGACGATTCGATGATACTGGACATCTTCTTTTTGCTGTCCGTCAGCCGTTGTCCATGACCGATTAGTAGCCACGCCAAAGGTACAGACGGCAGTCCCTGTCGGCGTATATTTTAATTCAGGATCGCGAGTCAGGTTACCAATAATAATTGCCCGATTTAATGAACGACTGGCCATAGTTTTAGTATAAATTTATAATTCGTGCGTTAAAATCAAATAACGGATTATTTTTGTATTAAAATTTAACTTTTCTTTAAATTCCTTTATCTGAGGTTTAGCTAATTCAATTATCCATTGATAAAAACTAGCGCTTCGATTTTTTTTAATTGGAAAGGCTAAAGTTTTCTTTCCCCAGCTTTCTTCCTGGTTTATTTTACCGTTTAAGGAAGTAATAAGCTCTTTTATTTTTTTTAACTCTTCTTCTTCATTAAGAAGAAAGGTAAACTCGTATGTTGGTATAGACATGAGCTAATAATTATTAGTGATTAGTTAGTGGTTACTGGTAAATTCTTAACTTTTGAAAGTATAATATTTGATATGGCGAAAATCAATAGCAATAGTAGTAATTTTAAATTTAAAATTTTAAATTTAAAATTCCCGATATTTATATTTTTCTTTTTTCTTCTTACTTACACGCGCTTTATAAATATCGGTTGGGGATTACCCTATCCGATGCATCCGGATGAACGGAATATAGCGGTCGCAGTTCAAAACTTGAACTGCGAAGTTCAAAGTTCAAAGTTCAAAGTTCAAAGTTGTTTTAATCCTCATTTTTATGCTTATGGACAGTTTCCTTTGTATTTAGGACATGGACTTGTTTGGTTGTTGAAATTTTTTAATGGAAGGTTAGGAACACCGATTAGTTTTCTGGAAGCAACGATTAGTTTGAGGACAATTTCGGCAATAGCATCGGTCATAAACGCATTGATGTTGATTAAAATTATTCAACTAATCTCCAATCAAGGTCAAAATTTAAATTCTAAAAGAAAATTGATTTCTAATCACACATTATTAATTACGTCCCTAATCCTTATTTTTTCTCCTTATTTCATTCAGTTTTCCCATTTTGGCACAACAGAATCACTTTTAATGTTGTTTTATAGTTTAATAATATATTTATGTTTGCTTTTTTTTCAAAAAATACTAAATACTAAATACTTTATACTTTATACATCTTTCATCAGCGGTTTGGCGATAGCGACGAAAGTGTCATCAGCAGTTTTCATAGGAATACCTCTAATAGCAATAATAAATTCAAAATTCTCGCCCAAGGGGCGATCGTCCTTTGGACGAAAATCTCAAAACTCAAATCGACATCTTAAAGCTCAAAACCATTTTACTTCTAATTTTTTACTTGTATTTTTGACTTTTACCTTTTTACTTTCGACTTTTATTTTTACAATCCTCTTTTCTCCTCATAATCTTATTAATTGGCAGGAGTTTATTGGCGCCTTAAGATATGAATCAGAAGTAGCCACCGGGGCGATAAAAGTTTTTTATACACGACAGTTTGAAGGAACAGTCCCCTATTGGTTTCAGTTGACTAAAATTTTTCCTTATGCGTTGGGATGGCCGGTTTTCGTCTTAGGAATATTAGCTTTTTCAGGATTAAGTTGGAGAAGCCGAGAAATCAATCTATTAAGATTGGCTTTTTTATTCTACTTTATTCCTAATGGTTTGCTCTATGCTAAATGGACAAGATTTATGGCACCAATTTTTCCTTTAATATTAATATTTTCTATATTTTTTTTATTAAAATTGTATGATTGGTTTTATAATTATATTCGGATAAGTTCAAAATTCAAAATTCAAAATTCAAAATTACAAGTCAAAATTAAAAATTTTAAAACTTTTGACTTTTTACCTGTATTTTTGACTTTTACCTTTTTACTTTTAACTTTTATCAGTATTTTACCTGGTATTTCTTATCTTTCTGTTTATCAAAAACTTGATGTTCGTTTTCAGGCATCGAAATGGATTTATGAGAATATTCCCGATGGAAGCTATATTTTATCTGAGACCGCAAATGTTGTTGATATTCCAACAGCAAATCCAAAATCCAAAATGCAAAATCCAAATCAAGTTCAAAATTCAAATTACAAAATAATTTCGTTTAATTTTTATGATTTGGATGAAAACCCGCAACTACAAGAAGAATTAAAAGAGCATTTAGCGAAAGTTGACTATATTTTTGTACCGTCAAGAAGAATTTTCGCAAATCACTACTGTGGTTCCTTGTCATCCCGACCGACCCCGACATTACGTCAGGGGAGTGGGGGGATCTTTGGTAACAAATGCCAAATGTTAAAAAAAGAATATCCTTTACTTAATGATTATTACGAGAAATTATTTTCAGGAAAGCTAGGATTTGAAAAAGTAGCGGAATTTTCCAGCGGTCTTAATGATGAGCAGGCGGAGGAAACGTGGAGCGTGTTTGACCACCTTATTATAAGAATATTCAAACGTAATTCAACAAATCCAAAATCCAAACAAACTTCAAATTTCTAAAATCCAAAATTCAAACTAATTTCTTTTTATTTTATAATTATTATTCTTAATATCTTCAATAGAGTAGCCTAAAGATTTAATTTTTTTTCTTAGCTCGTCAGATTTTTTGAAGTCTTTGTTTTGACGAGCTATTTTTCTTTCCTCGACTAATTGAATGATTTCTCTAGGAATTTTTTCTTCGGAGGTTTTTTCAAGATTCAGACCGAAAACTTTGTCAAACTCAAAAAGTTGTTCGAGTTTTTGTTTGGATGAGAGGTTAGTTTTCAACATTTCCCACATGACAGCGACTGCTTGAGAAGTTTGCAGGTCATTACTTAACGCATCATTAAACCGCTTCGTAAAATAATTTTCGGCAGAGTTTTTAGCCGAAGTTTTTTCTTTTTTTAAATCTAAAACAATATTTTTTAATTTATTTAGTCCTTCCTGAGCCGATGTAGCCGACTCCCAGGTAAAGTTCATCAACTGGCGGTAATGGGATTGAAGAAAGAGATAACGGATTGCCAATGGTTCAATTTTATGCTTTTTTAAGTCATCAAGTGTATAAAAATTATTGAGAGATTTACTCATTTTTTGGTTATCAACCATTAAAAAATTATTATGAAACCAAAAGCGGACAAAGAGTTTTCCGGTCGCTCCTTCTGATTGGGCGATCTCGTTTTCATGGTGAAGGGGGATATGGTCAACGCCGCCGGTATGGATGTCAATGGTTTCTCCTAAATACTTCATACTCATCGTTGAACACTCAATGTGCCAACCGGGAAAGCCGTCGCCCCAAGGCGAATTCCAATGCATCGTATGATCTTTAAAGCGGCCGACTCGAAAAAACCATAAAGCAAAATCGGTCGGATGTTTTTTTCCCGGGTCAAGATAGACATCGTCGCGAGCGCCTTTCAATTTTTCTGAAAGTTTTTGGCCGGAAAGCTTTCCATAAGAGGCGAATTTAGAGGTGTCGAAATAAACTGCTTCCTTAGTTTTATAAGTTAAACCTTTCTTCTCCAACTCTCCAATTAATTGGAGCATTTCTTTGATATGGTCGGTGGCGCGGCAGGTGATATCAGGCGGGATTATGTTTAAGGCGTCGGTAGTTTTAAAGAAAAAATCAGTATAAAACTTGGCTGTATCCCAGACGGAGCGACCAGTTTTTTTGGCGCCTTTTTCCAGTTTGTCCTCTCCCCGATCGTCATCACCAGTTAAGTGTCCTACATCAGTGATATTCATCACATGTTTAACTTTATATCCTGAAAAAATTAGTGTTCGCTTAAGGACATCGTTATTGACATAGGTTCTCATGTGACCAATATGGGTGTAGTCATAAACAGTTGGACCACAGGTGTAAAGAGTTACATTAGGTGGGTTTAAAGGTTCGAAAGCTTCAAGACTACGAGTTAAAGTATTATAAAGTTTCATATCAATGATTATAACTTATAACAAACTTAAATATCTATCGCCACTATCAGGGAAAATGGTGATAATCGTTCCACTTTTAATTTTTTTAGCGACTTTAATTGAACCCCAAAGAGCGGCGCCGATGAGATACCGACAAAAATTCCCAGTTTTTTTGCTAATCTTTCATATAAGTAAAAGCAGCCTCTTCTTCATCGATGGAAATTATTTGATCAACCAGATTTTTTTCGAAAATTGCTGGCCGGAAATATTGAAGATTCCTTAATCCTTGGATTTTGGTGGGGAATCTTGAGTTAAGGCCAACCGTTTGAATCTCTGGTCGTTGCTCATTAACGATTTTTTTTGCCAGGTTAATATCGTTATCATCTTCTGTTAAAATTATTTTAGCCCCATAAGCTTTAAGTAGTTTTCTTCTTTCAAGGCTGACTTTATCCGGCATAACAGCGGTAAAACGATAGCCTAAAATAGCTGAAACCATTGCCAAGGAAATACCGGTATTTCCGGTGGTTGGTTCGATTAACTCAAGATTTGGATAAAGTTTTTTAGATGTAATTGCTTGATTAATCATAAAAAGAGCTACCCGGTCTTTAATCGAACCGCTAGAATTGAAGTTTTCTAACTTGGCATAGATTTTGACATTTTTATTAGGAGAATATCTCCTAAGTTCGACAACCGGTGTGTTGCCAATTATTTTGATTGAAAATATGTAGTTAAGGCTTGATAGATATTGGTCTTTTGTTTGAAATATTTAGCAAAATTATTTTTATCAACCCATTTATGCCAATCATGTTCGTCCGAAAGTCTTAGTTTTCCCGCTAAATATTTGCATTGATAAAAAATTATAAAGATCTCTTTTCCGGCGCTTCGATGCTCGGAATTACTAGGCACTTTAAAAAATCCAATTGAACTAGGTTTCTCAATTTTAATTTTGAATTTTGTTTCTTCAAAAACCTCACGTTTTAAAGCCTCAATAAAACTATATTCTCCTTCCTGAATTTTTCCTCCGGGTAAGTCTATTGTTTTTAATACGGAGTCACGAAGGATTAAAATTTTTCCTTTTTTATTAATGATTGCTTTTTGCCCAACGTAAAAAAGTT
>PEUF01000006.1 GCA_002780795.1 Candidatus Roizmanbacteria bacterium CG02_land_8_20_14_3_00_36_15
TGAAGTTTCGGCTGCGTGGACGTAGACCACGAGACGAACCTGAACGTAGGAGGATTGTTTCCGCAGGTGGCAGAACGGCGATGCAACGGCCTGTAAAACCGTATCAAGCAGGTTCAACTCCTGCCCTGCGGACTATGATAGGAACAATAATAAATACAATTTTGGTCTTTGTTGGCGGGACAATTGGATTTAAATTAGGTAAAAAAATACCAGAAAAAATCCATCAAATTTTAATTGGTATTTTAGCCTTAATCGTTATTTTTTTGGGAATAAAAATGAGTCTGCGGACAAAAAATATTTTTTTAGTATTATTTAGTCTTTTGCTGGGAGGATGTTTAGGTGAGTTGTTTGGGTTAGATAATAGGCTTAATCAGGGATTAATTAAATTGTTTAATAAATCTCCATTTATAGAAAAAGATAAGAATTTTAGTCAAGCATTAATTGCCGCCAGTTTGATATTTTGCGGTGGACCAATGACAATTTTTGGTTCAATTGAAGCAGGGATTACTGGTAATAATCAGACTTTAATTATCAAAGCTATTCTTGATGGCATTACCGCCATTCCACTAGCCGCTTCTTTAGGAGTCGGAGTTATATTTAGCACGGTCGTTGTTTTTTTACTTCAATCGTTTTTAGTTATTTTAGCAGGATTATTCAAACATTTTTTTACTTCGATAATGGTTACAGAAATAACCAGCGTTGGCGGATTATTGTTGTTGATCATTGGTTTAACGATGTTGAGCATTAACAAAAAAATTAAACCAATTAATTTAATTCCTGCTTTATTCATGGTTCCTTTAATGGTTAGTTTAGTTAATTTTTTTATATGAAAAACAATTGAAGTTTTGTTTATAATCAACTTATGATCAAAAAATCTTCTCAAAAAATCTACGCTTTCATCGACAGTCAGAATCTGAATCTGGGTGTAAAAAGCCAGGGATGGAGTTTAGACTGGCGCAAATTTAGACAATATTTACGAAACAAATACAATGTAATTAAGGCCTATCTTTTTATTGGTCATGTTTCCGGAAATGAATCTTTATATGCTTTTTTGCAGGAATGCGGTTTTATTCTAATTTTTAAACCTACTTTAGAATTTCGTCAAAATGGCAAAATAAGAATCAAAGGGAATGTTGACGCAGAACTAGTTCTTCACACAATGATTGAATATAATAATTATTCAAGAGCCATCATTGTTTCCGGTGACGGTGATTTTTATTGTTTAATAGAACACTTAGAAAAGAAAGGAAAATTACTTAAGATACTAGCGCCGACGAAACATTATTCAAGTTTGTTACGTAAGTTTAACAGTAAAAATTATCTAGTCCGCATAGATCTTTTTAGAAGTTCTTTAGAGAAAAAAAAGACTGGCATTCGCGGTCGGTCGAAACCTTAGGCTAGTCCAGTCATCGTGATATAACTATTATAATTTATAATTAACATATGTCAAGTCTAAAAATAGGAGATCGTTTGAAACTAATCAAACAGGTCGGGGAGGAGATCGTCCAAGAAGATGAGTTAAAAAAACTTCTTGAGAGCGGAAAGGAGTTGATTGCCTATGACGGATTTGAACCTTCGGGCCAAATTCATATTGCTCAAGGGATTTTACGGGCAATTAATATTAACAAGATGATTAAAGCCGGTGTCAGATTTAAGATGTGGGTGGCCGACTGGCATGCTTTAACCAATAATAAAATGGGTGGTGATTTGGAAAAGCTTAAAATCACCGGTCAATACTTTATTGAGGTTTGGAGAGCCAGTGGTATGGATTTAAAACACGTTGAATTTCTATGGGCGTCGGATATGGTAAAAGATTCTAACTACTGGCAGTTGGTTATTCGCGTTGGTATGACTAATAAACTGGCCCGTTTCATTCGTACGGCTGAATTTATGGGTAGGGAAGATTCGGCAGAAAAACTAACGGCGGCGCAGATTATTTACCCATGTATGCAGATCGCTGACATTTTTAGATTAAAGGCAAAGATAACACAACTGGGGATGGATCAAAGAAAAGTCAATATGCTGGCTCGTGAAATTGGACCAATGCTTGGGTATTGGAAACCTGTCGTCGTTTCCCACCATATGCTGATGGGCTTAGGTAAACCACCTTCCAAAAATGTTGATACGGCCACGCGGACAGTGGAAAATAAAATGTCCAAGTCCAATCCTGACAACGCCATTTTTATGACCGATACGACCGAGGACATTGAAAGAAAGATTAATAAAGCATACTGTCTTGAGGGTGACATAAAAGAAAATCCGATTTTGGAATATTTTAAATATATTATCTTTGAGTCATTTAATCGATTGGGAGTTAATGAAGTTAAAATAGAAAGACCGGAGAAATGGGGAGGAACGTTATGTGTTAGGAGTTATGTGGAACTGGAAAAACTTTTTGCCGAAAAAAAAGTCCACCCGATGGATTTAAAGGCGGTTTTGTCCAAATTACTTGATCAGCTAATTGAACCAGTCCGCCGCCATTTTAAGGAAAACGAAGAGGCGAGAGAGCTTTTGAAAAAAGTTAGGTCATATCAAATTACAAGATAGATTTTTAAAAGCGAACAAAGTCAGGTGACGAGATAGGAGAAAATACTACCAATCCGACCAATAAGCCAATAAAAATTTGTACATCTTGACAAAATGTCATTTTGTGCTATATTTGTTTTATATGAACAACATTGTCAACATTTCCGAGTTCAGAAACAATATTTCGGATTATATCAATAGGGTAATCTACAATAAAGACTCCTTTTTATTAAAAAAAGGCAAGTCAATTGTGGCTAAAATAGTTGTCTTTAACGAAAAAAAAGAAATAACCAACGATGATAAAATAACCAAATATGCTGGAATATTAAATAATAAGGAAGCAAAAGAGATAAAAAAAAATATTAAAAAATTCCGTAAGAACTTTCGTTTAATAAGAAATTTTAACTTATGAGTTATTTAGTTGATTCCGACGTAGTAATAGACTTTCTTAATAAAATACCTACAGCTGTTAATTTTTTTAAAAAAAATCTAAATTCTGAAATTTTGCTTAGCGTGATATCTTGGTTGGAAATAGTTTATGGTTTTAAAAAAAGCAATTCAGTCAAGAAATTAAAGTTATTTCAAGAATTTATCAGAGATAATCAAATAGTTACTCTGCCTGTCGATGAAAAAATGGCTGGTGAATATCTCAATCTTAGAATTAGCTTAGAAGAAAAAAAAGTTCCTTTATCTGATTTTGATCTTTTGATTGCCGCCACAGCCTTTGTTAATAATTTAACCTTAGTGACAAGAAATACTAAACATTTTAAAAGAATTAAAAAACTTAAATTATTTATTTGATAATTAAGAAGCTTTCAGGTGATGAGATAAAAACTTCTTCTTCTCAAGCGAAAATGCAGTTGATTTCTATTTTATTTTCTATTATTATAGAAAATAACCGTGATAAATTTTAGTCAAAATAGAAAATTATGCTGAAAATCGAATACATCTGGAGAGAGCTTTTATATCGAAGCATTGAAGAAAGCCGACCGGACTTTACCATCACCGAATTAAGTAAAATATTTAACCTGTCAACCAGTGTTGTTTCCCATGCCTTAAAACCCTTAAAGGAATTAGGAATTGTCAAAATTAACAAAAAAAATTCTAAAATCTTAGACGCGGAGAGACTATTATTTTTCTGGGCTACAAGACGTAATCTGAAAAAAGAATTAATCTATTCTACATATAATCCTCTTCCAGTTCAGGAAAGGGAAGCGTCAATGCCTTCTAAAGTCATACCAACTGCTTACAGCGCTTTCAGGATGTATTTTGGCAATCCACCGGCCGACTACGAAAATATCTATTTTTACGCAAAGAATCTTTCCGAAGTTGAAAAAAGATTTCCCAAATCAAGCAAAAAAAATCAAGACAATTTATTTATTTTAAAACCCGATCCGTTTTTAAAAAAAAGATATAAAAGAATTCCTTTAGCTCAGATTTTTGTCGATCTTTGGAATTTACCGGAGTGGTATGATAAAGAATTTTCCGACGCTATTTTACTAAAAATTAAAGAAAAAATCGGTTTATGAATAGTTTTTATCAGAGTATTGTGACGGAAAAAAGTTGGAAAATGTTACAGATGTTAAAAAAAAACATAGATTTTATTCTCATCGGTGGTTGGGCGGTTTATCTTTACGCAAAAACTCTCAAGTCAAAAGATATTGATATAATCGTTGATTATCAAGAGCTGGACAAAATAAAGAAAAACTTTCAATTAATAAAAAACGACCGGTTAAGAAAATATGAGATTAAAAAAGAAGGGATTGACATCAATATTTATCTGCCGTATTTTTCCGACTTGGGATTACCGGTTGAAAAATTAATAAAACATCAGGACAGAAATCAAGGGTTTACGATTCTTAAGAAAGAGGTTTTATTAGTTACAAAACTCAAAGCTTATCAAGGAAGGGGAGTGACAATAAAAGGAGTTAAAGATAAAATAGATATTATTTCCTTAGTCTTACTTCCAGATTTTGATTTTGATTTTTGGAGAAATTTTATTAAAAAAGAAAGAATTAGTGTTTATAGCGAATTAATAGACAAAATACTATTAGAGATAAAAGAAGTTCCCGAATTAAACTTAAACCAACATGCTTTTGCAAAAAAGAAAAAAGAAATAATCAAAAAATTCTCAATGCAAAAAAACTATTAGACAAAGTGAAAAATTTTCAAGTGACGAAATAATTTTCTCAAAATTTTGCTCTAATTTATTTACCCATGTACCAGCCCCGACGTAACGTCGGGACGGTACAGGGTTTCGCACTCGGAAACCCTGTTCGAGCTGATGCCCCGAGCGCCCGTCCTCCGCAGTAGCGAAGCTGCGGAGGGTGGATAAGCTCGGAGAGTGATTCACCGTTTATAGACCCATTATTTGAAACATAAACTTTTATTGTATTTAAACCACTTCTTTTTCCCTTTTCAAACAGACGTGAGATTTTATTGGTACGATTTTTTTCAGATATATAATTTATTTATCAAAATATACTGTTCTACTTTTTCGGGTAAGAAGTGTTTAACAGAGAGGTTTTTCTTAATCCGCTCGCGGATGATGGTTGAGGAAATATCGGTGGTGACTATCAAGGAGTTATTAATAGTTTTAAACCTGAAGCTAGGATCATCAAGGTCATAATCGACTAGATTGGTAGAAAATCCCGGCCTTGGGAAAATCAAAAAATTATTTTCGCGAATAAGTTTTTCCCAGTGGCCCCAACGTTTAAAGCCGGAGAGATTATCTGAGCCAATGATAAAAAAAAATTTGTGATGAGGATATTTTTTTTTCAAAATATTAAGAAGATCGATCGAGTCCCCAGAAAGCTTGTTTTCGATCTCTTCTCCGCAGTATTTAATCTTTGAATTTGTTCGATCTAATAATTTTACCATTGCTACCCGGTCTTTAACTGGAGCCAGGTTTTTGGCAAAGGTATGATGATAACAAGGTGTTAACCAAACCTCGTCACACTCGGTAAATTTTAAAATTTGATCTGCAATCAATAGATGTCCTAAATGAGGTGGATTAAAACTGCCGCCTAAAATAGCAATATTCATAAATCATATTTTATCATTGACAACGATTTTTTTCTTGTTATACTTTAATTTTGTTATTGAGTTTGTCTTTTCGAGTTTCCTGTTTTTCAGGTCTTGAGAGCAAAGGATTTTTATTTTCGAGTGAGTAACGATTTTATTCCTTATCAGTCTTCCATCCATACTTCGTTGGGTCTACTGTATCATACAGTAAAAATTACAAATCACAAATGACAAATAACAAATGAATCTCAAATTACAAATATCAAATGCTTTAAACATTTCAAATTTATTATTTGAATTTTTTTCGAATGGTGGTGATACTAGATGAGTACTAAATTATACGTAGGCAATTTACTTTACGAAACAACAGAAGACGACCTAAAAGATTTGTTTGCTCAAGCCGGAACAGTGGTCTCCGCGACCATTATTCGTTTCCGTGACAGCGGTCGATCAAAAGGTTTTGGTTTCGTGGAGATGAGCTCAGAAGAAGAAGCTAAAAAAGCGATCGAGACGCTCCATGGCCAAGACTTTAAAGGAAGAAAGGTGGTTGTTTCCGAAGCCAGACCACCTCGGGAAAGAAGACCGTTTACCCCCGCATCAGAAGAGCCGGCACCAACGGAATAAAAAAGAAAAGGCAATTGAAAAAGATAGAGAAATCTTTTATCCTGAAATTTAAGATGGAGATTTTATTAGCCATTTTTTTGGTATTTTTCTTTTGTTTTATTCTGTATAAGACTTCTGAGGTTTTAATCAACTCTTTAAAGAGTGTCGCCGATGACAGTATCTTGAGTAAATTTTTATTAGCCAGCATATTTGGCGGTGTCGCCACGTCTTTACCCGAACTGTTCATCGGTATCAGTTCGGCCATCGATAAAAAACCCGAAATAGCTATTGGTAATGCCTTAGGATCAAATATCGTCGATCTGGCTTTAGTGGTTCCTTTAGTGATTTTGATAAGCGGTCGGGGGTTTTATCTGTCAATAAAGAGGATTTTTCTTTTCGTAATATTTTTTTGATTATTACCTCTTCTTTATTTCCATTTTTGTTGGCTGCTGATGGAATTATTTCCCGCTTTGATGGTTTATTTTTGCTGTCGATGTTTTTTATCTATACTTTTTATCTTTTTCCAAAACGACAAAAAGAAGTAGGCATTTTCAATTTTCTGAAAAAATTTAATCTAGAGCTCCATAAAAAGAAAACCTCGAGACAGTCAGTTTTTTTATTAATTACTTCGACAATTATTCTTGTTTTAGCCTCAGAGGGTTTAGTACGAACAGCAGGCTTTCTTTCTCAGGCTTTACATATAAAATTGTTTTTTATTGGTGTTTTTTTGGTGGCCGCCGGGACATCGCTGCCGGAATTATTTGTTTCTTTATCGGCGATAAAAAATAGAGATCAGGTAATTTTTTTTGGCGACATCTTTGGTTCACTGGTTACTAATGCCAATCTCGTAGTTGGGTTATCAACAATTATTAACCCAATTCAAATTAAGCTTTTTAACGCCTACTTTGTTTCCACCGCCGCTCTTTTCATAACCTTCTTTTTATTTGTAGTTTTCTCCTATACCAAAAGGACATTTGATAAGAGAGAAGCATTTGCCATGATCTGTGTTTACCTGCTTTTTTTTATTCTGGAAACGTTCTGATACCTAATAATACTTAGTCATTACTTCTTCGTTAAGCGGGCCGATGATTTTACCAAAGACAGTTTGATCAACGCCAAAATAGGACAGTTTCCGTTCGCCTTCATTGGTTAAGTCGACCTTCTCGTAAAATTTTTTTGCGATTGGTTGAGAAGCAAGTTCCACCTTATGGCATTTCTGTGATTGGGCCAACTCTATCCAAGCATTGATTAATTTTCTGCCCAGGCCCTTTTTCTGATAAGCGGGGAGAACGGCCAGCCAACGGCAAAAACTGACGCCACCATAGGGTTGGTCAATGACGGCAAAGCCAATAATTTCACTGTTATTTTTAACGACAATAATTGTTTTTAAATCATAATTCAACCAATAGATAAAGTTGGTTGGCGTATAGACTTTTTCGAGGAAAAAACTGGTCAGTGTTTGGCTGTAGCAAGGGAATTCCTGTTTTAGAGCCTGGGCAAAAACAGGATAAAAACTTCCTACGTCTTTTTTAGCTAATATTTCAATTACAGGCTCCATAATTTAAATTATAATTAATTATCATTTTATAATTTAAAATTCAAAGTGCAAAGTTCAAAATTACAATTTAAAATTAAAAATTTTAAACTTTAAACTATAATTTTTCATTTTTAACTTTGAACTTTTAATTATGATGTTTAATCATGTAATTATTGGTGGCACTTTTGACCATTTTCATCTTGGTCATCAGAGATTAATTGAGGTAGCCTTTAAGAAAGGCGAGCGGGTAACGATCGGAATTGCTATAAAAGATTTATATAAAAATAAAATCTTATCTCAGACAATCGAAGACTACTCGATGCGAAAAAAATCGGTCAGTAAATTCTTAACTAAAAAAAGCTGGCAAAAAAAAACAAAAATTATTCCCATTACTAATATTTATGGAACGACGTTGATTGATAAGACGATTGATGCTATCGTAGTTTCACAGGCAACAAAGAAAACCGCGGAAAGAATTAATCGGTTACGGCAAAAAAAAGGTTGGCCAGGGATGAAAATTATCGTTGTTGACGATGTTTTGGCTGAGGATGGAAAATTAATTACCTCGGAAAGAATAAGGATGGGAGAAATTGATAGAAGAGGAAAACAATATCAAATATCAAATATCTCGCCCAGAGGGCGATCGTCCTTTGGACGAAAATATCAAAAAAAAAGATTAAGTTTGCCGGAGGAGATGAGAAAAGAGTTAAGAAAACCTCTGGGTAAAGTTTTTAAAAATACTAAGTCGTTACTACATTATATTAACCTGCCTGCCGGCAGGCAAGGTATAATGGAGTGGCCGATAGTGATCGCGGTTGGGGATATTATCAACTTATCATTACTTCAAGGAAGATTTAATCCGGACGTGAAGATAATTGATTTTAGATCAAGAAGAATGGAAATTCCAAATTACAAATTACCAATTACAAATAAATTACAAATCACAAATTACAAAAAATACACAAATAAACCGGGGACGATTAATATTAAAACAGCTGACAAGTTGAGACGGTTGATTCAAAACGCAACTTTAAAAAAACAAAAATCTTGGTTGGTGGTTGACGGAGAAGAAGACTTACTCGCTCTTCCAGCGATCTTTTTTTCTCCGTTACATTCCTTAGTTTTGTACGGCCAGATGGATTTGGGAGTCGTGGCGGTGGAGGTGACGGAAGCAGTTAAAAATATAGTAAAAAAACTACTGGGAAGGTTTATCTGATAATCCAATAACACCCTGAGGGTGTAATGACATTCAAAGATTATTTATTCTTGAAAAATAACCAGTTCTTCAAGTCTGCCCTTGGTTGGTAGGTTCAGTTTCTCTTTTTGAGAAACAAGAGCCTTTCTTAATCGTAATAATTTATAGGCTCGTTTCGCATGGTTACCGGCTTCTTTAGCTGATTTAATTTCAAGAGGAAAATAAGTTCGACAACTGGTTGGTTTTTCCATGCATCCTGATCTTATTGGTTTTTTCGCAAATGCCTTGGTTATCTTATGGGATTCGACAAACTCTCCGACGGCTAAGATATAAAGCATGTCATCAACGGTTAGTTGTTGCTCCGGGGATAAAACTTGACCGAGCGTGCGGGCCATCGCCAACATTCTAGGAACGCTACTAGTCCATGGGATCGGTATATTATTTAAATCTGTCCTCGACACCATATCGATAAGCACAATCAGTTGCATCCACTATAAGGTTATTTACTGAGACACCTGCTTTAGGAAGTCTTGAACAGGTAATATCTTCAGCGGTCTGTTGAGGTGAGATTGGATATAAGGAGCGGATATATCGGAAGGCCATTTTTTCCGTTTGGTTATAAAACCAAAGGCGAGCGTATTCTGGAATTATTAATCTTCTTGGTGCTCTTTCTGCCATAGGTTAACTTAATTAAGTTGCTATAATAACACAAAAGTCTAAACGATGCAAGCAATCTGACCTTAACTAAATAATTTATCTGGAGGATAGACATTTTTATCTCTTAACTCTTGAGGGATCTGGTCCCATAAATGGATCAGATATTGATGAATTTGTTCAACCGTCTCTTCGTCTAGACCGCCGTGAGCGGCAACGGCATCAAAAACACCCGCAAAAATATCTGGCTCGTTTTGTTCCAACGCCTTTAACCATAGACCGGTTACGCCTGCCATTTCCCTTTGACCGATGCCTTTGGAAACCGCTTGAATCAGGCGATAAAGATAGCGATAACTGGTTAATTGAAAATGTGCCGAGGACGCGGGATCGGTGTCTTGAGCCCAGTTTTGTATGGCGGCCAGGGCAATCTGTTCTGAGTCGGCGGCTAAAAAATGGATAACGCTGCCCCTACGTGTTTTCTCAGAGGCAATTAAAGAAGACAACTGAGTCCTTTCTAAAACAGCGGCAGGGATACCTAAGAAACAAGCAGCGTCTTTGGGTGATAGTTTTAATTTTAGCGGAGTTTCGGCTTTCAAAGCCATGGTGACCGTTTTCCGACTTTGAGCAGCTCTTTCAAGAAGTCCACCAGACATATCATTTATTTTATCACTTTTAGATTTCTATAACAACTAAAAAACGAAAATCGTTAATAAGCTGATTTATTGGTTGACAAACAAATCTTAATTTTTATTATAATAATAACTCATGAAAGAACCAAAAAATCTTGACGAAGCCTTCACTCAAATTTGTGATCAAATGCTCAAAACCTTTCTTAAAAAACACCAAGATTACGGTAAAGGAAATATTTTAGATATGGGGGAATTGGGGATTGCTTTTCGGATTTCGGAAAAATTTAATCGGATTAAACATCTTCTAATGAACGGCAATAAACCGACAAACGAATTAGTTGACGACTCCTGGATTGACATCGGTGTCTATGCTGTCATCGCCCTTCTTCTTAGAAAGGGGTGGTTTAAGAAGCTTAATGTCAAAAAGTAAAAAGCTTCTTGATATAATATTCTTTTATTAAGGTTCGATACGAAATTTTTTGACTCCGTTGGAGGCGCGCCGCAGTTGTGAGGTCCAAAGTCGCAAAAAATTTGTATCTTCACCTTCACTATTAAATTATGAAAAGCTTACCTTACCAGCCGCAACAGTTTGAGAAAAAATGGCTTAATGTTTGGAAAAAAGAAAAACTAAATCAATTCCGTTTTAGTTCAGATAAGAAAAAATATTATAACTTAGTTGAACTGCCTTATACTTCGGGCGATCTTCATATCGGTCACTGGTTTACTTTTGTTACTCCTGATGTTTTGGCCCGGTTCAAAAAAATGAACGGTTATAATGTTTTTTTCCCAATGGGTTATGACGCTTTTGGTTTGCCGGCGGAAAATGCGGCGATCAAGCGGAAAATCCATCCTAAAGACTGGACGATGAAGAATATTAAAACAATGACCGACCAGTTTC
>PEUF01000007.1:0-10636 GCA_002780795.1 Candidatus Roizmanbacteria bacterium CG02_land_8_20_14_3_00_36_15
TGAAGAAGAAATTAAGGATGTTTTCCAAATCTCCTCTTTGAAAAAACTGCATCTCAAACCCCTCTTGCAAAAAATTTTTGATTTATTACCAACACCCCACCCCCGGGGTGAGCCGCAGGCGCAACCCCACGCCGGGGGTAAAAATAAAACCGGCTATCCTCTTCTTAATCTCGACGCCAAAATTTTTATCGCCGAACTTATACGGGAAAAAGTTTTTTTAATGATGAGTGAAGAAATTCCGTATACGACGACCGTCATTGTAGACCAAATAAAAGAGAGAAGTAAAAAACTTACTTACATTAAAGCAAGAATTCTCACCACCAACGATCGTTATAAAAAAATGTTGATTGGGGCCGCTGGCCGTAAGATAAAGGAAATCGGCAGTTTTGCCCGAAAGGAAATTGCCTTGGCTATTAATCGAAAAGTCTATCTTGACTTAACGGTTGAGACCGACCCTCATTGGCAACAAACCTATTATTCTTAAAGCCTAATTTCTTTTTCCAACCAATCGATTTTTTCGTTTTTTCTCCGCCAGAAAATATCTTCCCAAATATAGTGAACCGCCAACATTGAATATCTACCATAATGTTTAATAATATCCTTTTTAATCTTGTTCGCTGAAACCAACGGTTGATTATAGAACAATTGACTGTAAATTTTTTGTTGCCAAGGAGCAATATGATCAAAAGCGTCATAATGATGAAGCGCTTCAAAAAGCAGAATACGGCTGGTCTCCGGTCCTACCCCATAAAGTTTCATTAACTCGTTCCGGGCACTTTCTTTGGTCATTTTTCTCAACGAAAACTCGTCAACTTTTTTATCAATAAAATCTTCGGTTAACCTTTTTATAAATTTAGCCCGATAGCCGATTTTTAAATTTCTCAATTTTTGTTCTGAAACATATTTTAAATTTTCCGGTCGCCAAATGGCATAAAACTTTTTATGATCAAACTCAGTTTGATCACCATATTTGACCAGTAGATTATCAAGCATCTGTACCGACCGATGAACGGTGGCATTTTGCAAAACAATACTAATAATCAACAGTTCATAAAGATTATGTTCGCAGGAATTTCTCATCCCCAACCATCTATTAAAAACCGGCGTAAATCTTTTATTTTTTTTTGTCAGTTTAATAAAGTCTGATAAATCTTGATCTAATTCATAACGATAAATAATTTCTTTTTTTATTAACTCTAGTTCGCTCTGCGGTAATTTAGTTTTACCATCTTTGAGACGATCGTCTCTTAGATTGTCAAAGTTAAAGTACGCCGTTACTTTTAATTTGGGATTGTAAACGTCTCCCCTGTCTTCTATCCGCAAACCAAATAGTTTTTCTCCTACTCTCATTAATTGCCAATATTTACCTGGTTGCCAATCATCCAGTGGTAGCTTATTTGGAAAGTGAGACGGTTTATGAAAGGTGCCGTCGAAATGAAAAGGAGATTTTGGATAGAGAAAAAATGAATTAATTGTCATTTCTTTTTATCGAGTTTGTCCAAGCCTAATTTTTTTACACCGAAATAAACAACGACGGCGATGACGATGAAATCGATTGAAGTGCTGATAAAATGACCATAAAGAATTTTTGCCGGACCAATGATAAAACTGGCCGTCTCCAAACCTTTGGCCAGCCCCAAAAAAATTCCCAAAACAGGATTAATAATATCACTAACAAAAGATGCCACCAGTTTTGAGATCGCTCCACCCAAGATAAAACCAACCGCTAATCCAACGACTCCCTTTTCTCTAATAAACTCCAAAAATCCTTTCATATTATTAGTATTTATAACCCTACCACCCTATCCCGACCGCTTCGGTCAAGAGAAGGTTGGTACAATGCTCTAATTATGTTAGTTTTTTTACTCTTTCTAAACATTCTTCCTTTCTTAAAATTTCCATCGACTCATTTAAAGGCGGTGAAATTCTTTTGCCCGTGATCGCGACCCGCAGATCCATAAAAAATTGACTGTTTTTGATATTTAGCTCTTTAGCTAATTTTTGCATTGCTTCGCCAATAGCGGTTGCTTTCCAAGTATTAACTTTTTCCAAGACTCCAACAACTCTATTAAAAAAATCTTTTTTGCCAGACAGGTCAACCTGCCAGGTTGCCGGAGCTTGGAAGAAAAACTCACACAAGGGCAGATAATCAGCCAGTTTTTTCATTCTCTCCTGCACTAGCGGAATTGTCTTCTCAACAATTCCTTCAGGATAATTTTTCCCGATAAATCCTAAAACTTTTAACTTTAAACTTTGAACTTTTAACTTTCTTAAGTATTCTCCATTCATCCACTCCAGTTTCACCGGGTCAAAAACCGGCGCAGTTTTTTGGACATCTTTAATATCAAATATTTTTACATATTCTTCGAGACTAAAGATTTCCTTACCTTCCGGGTGACTCCAACCCATCAATGACAAATAGTTAAGGAGGGCTTCTGGCAAGATTCCTTTTTCTAAGTATTCAGATGTCCAAACCGGATTTCTGCGTTTTGACAGTTTTGATTTATCAGGATTTCTCAAAAGAGAAACGTGGGCAAACAACGGTAACGACCAACCGAAAGCTTCATAAAGAACAATGTGTTTTGGCGTCGACGGCAACCATTCTTCTCCGCGAATAACATGAGTAATCTTCATTAAATAATCATCAACGACGACTCCTAAATGATAGGTGGGATAACCGTCTGATTTTAAAATAATTTGGTCATCCAGGTTTGACCCTTCAACCTCTATCTGACCTCGAATTAAATCATTAAATATTATTTTCTTATTGGGGATAAATAAACGAATAACATATTTCTCTCCTTTGACAATTTTATTTTTTATTTCCTCTTGATGGAAATAACAATAGCGGTCATATTTGGGAATCTGCTTGACCGCTTGCTGTTTTTTTCTCATCTCATCAAGTCTTTCCGGTTTACAAATACAATAGTAGGCCTTTCTTTTTTGAACCAATTCTTCTGCATGCTTTTTGTAAACTGCCAGTCGTTCTGACTGTCGATACGGAGCGTATGGTCCACCAACTAACGGTGACTCGTCAGCATGAAGTCCGATTGCCTCCAAAGTCTCAAGCATTCTTTTTTCTCCCCCGGGCACGAGACGAGTTTGATCAGTGTCTTCGATGCGGATAATAAATTGGCCATCATTTTTTTTGGCCCAGGCGTAGTTCATCAAGGCGGTGGAAACACTACCGACGTGAACGTCTTTACCTGTTGGTGAAGGAGCGATTCGTGTTCTAACCATGATAAAAATTATATAATATTTCGGTGATTAAATCAGATTGTTTGTGCCAAAAAAATTCTCTATTCCAACCAAAAATTGTTTATGAAAACGAAACGGTGTTTAGAAACTTCAACAGCGTGACTATCGGTCGCTGCATCAATTGCGGACTTTTAAAAACCGTTCTCCAACCGAAAAATAAATTTAATCCGCAAACAACCCATGCCGATTTTTATGAAGAAAAACATTTTCTTTTTGTTAGTCTGCTCCAACCGATTGTTGACCAAATAAAAAAATACAAAAAAACCGGTTTGGTTTTAGACGTCGGTTGTTCATCCGGTATTCTTTTGGAACTGTTAAAAAAAGAAGGTTTTGACATCTACGGAATTGAGCCTAATAAAAAAGCTTTTTTAATTTCGCAAAAAAAATTTGGCGGCAAAATTTTCAACGGTTATTTATCGGAGTATATTAAGAAAAAACCGCGCGGCTTCGACGTTATTATTTATAACCACGTTCTCGAACATATTGATAAAGTGGTTGAAGAAATTAACTTAATAAAAAAAGTGCTTAAACCCGGCGGTCTATTGGTTATCGGCGTTCCTAATATCAACAACATAATTTTTTTCTTAAGACAGAAATACTGGGAATATCTTGTGGCGCTTGAGCACATCTGGCATTTTTCTAAAAAATATTTGGTAAACTTTTTGAATAAAAAAGGCTTTAATGTTTCTGAGGTAAGTTTCTCTAATGATCGGCGACCTGACTATCCGATCTTAAAGCGAGGATATTTCTATTTTTTATCAATTATCAATAAACTTTTCAATACTGGTGAGTTAATGTTGATCGTTGCCCAACTAAAATATGACAAACATGATTAAAAATTTTATTTACTGTCCAAGGTGTAAAGGACTGCTAAAACGGATCGACGGTCGATTGATTGACTGTCCTAAATGCCATTTTCATTTTTATCTCGCACCGGCACAAACAACCGCCTTGATTATGGAGAATTCCAAAAGGCAAATTTTGTTGACAAAGCGCAAGTTTGCTCCAAAAAAAAATTATTGGGATCTGCCAGGAGGCTTTATCAACTTTAAAGAAACCGCCGAAGAATCTTTAAGACGGGAGATAAAAGAAGAACTAAATATTACCCTTAAACAACTTACTTATTTTGGCAGTTACTGGAGTTACTATCCTTATAAAAAAATTCGATATCAGACTCTCTGTTTAGCTTTCACTTCTCACTATGATGGTCAAAAAATCAGTGTCAACGACGATGTCAAAGACTACCGATTTTTTTCTTATAAACAAATCTCTCTGGATAAAATTTCTTTCGTCGATATAAAAACCGCTCTTAAAGATTATTTAAAAAGGGTTTCGTCATAATCTAGTTAGCGTCTTTTAGTTAATTTAACTAAACCGAATAAAGCAAAAAAACCCGGGAGAAGTAAAATATTTAAATATTTAAAAATATCCTTTTGCCTTTCCGATAATTCCGGTAAGGGATAGAGGTTGACGGCTCGCTGGCGGATACCTGATAAGGCCCCGCCCGAAGCCAAATTATCTAAAATATTAAGAACAAATTCAAGGTTGCTTGAGCTCCGGCTAAGGTATCTTTCTTGAATAAATCTTGAGGAAGGAATAACGATGACCTGACCGCCTTGTTTGCTTTTGGCCTGGGCGACGACAACGAACTCCTTTAGGGTTTCGGCGTTAGGTTGAGGAATTTTCTGCGGGTCAAGGACAAAACCGCCGGTTGACGAACCGTCTTGAGTCCAAGATTTCTGGGTTGACTTCACCAGCTCGGTTGTCTCAATATTATTACGGCTAATTAATCCAAGCGAAGACACCCAAGGAAAGGTTAGTTGATTAATATTAGAAAAAAAACCAAGTTTCTGATTAAACTGGTCTGTTTTAATCCAAAATGGATAGACCGAAAAAAACTGAACCTGGTTGTTACCGAAATTGACCATCTCGGCCGAACCAGAAAGGACTAAATTTTTATTAACATCAACGCCCCAATCTCTTAATAATCCAAACAGATTATTTTTTGCCTCGGCCGTCTGCAGGTTATCAAGTACCCAAACACCGTCGATAAAAAAAACCGCCGTGCCTTTATTATTTAAATAATCTCTTATTTCATTTATCTCGTCGCTGCTAAATTCTTTTTTATTGTCATCAAAAATCAATACCGACTTGTAAGTCGAATCAATTTTTTTGACATTTGACTCTGAAGAAATGTCAAGAAAACTCAAGCTAAACTGTTGCCGTAGTACTTCTTTTAGCGTAGCCAAATCATCTTGGGCGGGGTCAAAACTTTCTTGTTTGCCAACGATGGCAATTTTGTCTAAATTTTTTTTAGTTAGTTTATAGATCGCGGCGGTCAAATTATACTCTAGACTTTCTAAATCGGTTGCCTGAGGAATAATCTCTTTTTTTTCACCATAAGCCACCGCGATTCCAAAATAAACGGCGGAAACTGCGTATTTATCCTGTTCAATTTGTGAAAATTGTAACTCGGGAATTCCCGCTTCTTTAGCTTGGTTTAAAGCCTGTTCGTCTTTTTTCGGATCAAGAATTTTGACGACGACTTTTGATTCACTCTGATTTTTATACTCATTTAAAAAATCAATGACATCGCTTTTTAGCGGCAGAAATCTTGTTGGTAAATCCGAAGAAACAAAGAATTTAATGTTAATAATATCATCGAGATTGCGGAGAATGTTCTTGGTTGACGGCGATAAAGTATAGGCTTTACCATTGGATAGGTCCAGACGCCAAGAAACCGGAGATAATAAAAAATTGAAGACAACAAAAATTGCCAGCGAGACGAGAATAATTAACTGGCGCTCAGCCTTGTTTAATCTTAAAAACTTGACCAGGTTAAATTTTTTGATATTTTTTAATTTAAAAAACATATTACTTCCGTTTTTCTAAATCAACAATGGTTAAAAATAAAAACAGGGCCGTTAAGCTCAAAAAATAAAGAGTTGAACGAAAATCAATCAACCCTTTGATGAAATTTTGCAGGTGATAGCTGGGACTAAAATAGCTGAAAAAGTCTTGCAGAGTCTTAGGCAACACCGAAGCGGTGAAGTCCGTAGACAAAACCAATAAAAAGAAAGTAGTTAATGCCGCCAGTAGAAAAGCGACTACCTGATTTTTCGTCTGAACGGAAAAAAACATCGCCAAAGCGATGAAAGAGCTTCCTAAAAAAACCGCCCCCAAATAACCAACGGCGATTTCTGATAAATACATTCGAGTCAATATTGATAACGAAATAGGAAGGGCTGTCGTCAACAATAAAGCAACTATTAAGAGAGTTAATAAGGTAAAAAACTTGGCTAAAACAATCTGCGTTTCTGACACTGGTAAAGTTAAGAGAGTTTCGATCGTATTAACTCTCTTCTCTTCTGACAAAATTCTCATTGCCAACGCGGGGACAAAAACCAAAAAAAGCCATGGGAGTAAACTAAAAAAAGATTTCATCGACGCCGAACCAACAAGAAAAAGATCTTTGACAAATAAAAAATTGGCAAAGATGGCAAATAAGATTACAACAATATAGCCGATGGGATTATTTAGATAATAATTCAATTCTTTTTTATATAAAGTCTTCATAAAAATAGTTAAATAGTTATTTGATTAACCTTTTAAACAACTTTTCTACCGTTCCCTTTCCCTTCGGTTTTTTACCGTCGTAAACAATTTTTCCTTGATTAATAATAACAATCCTGCCGGCGACGTCCTCAACCTCGGACAAAATATGAGTAGAAAAAATAATCGTTTTTTTCAGTCCCTTAATTAACTTTTTAATTTTATCTTGTTCGATTGGATCCAAACCTGAGGTTGGCTCATCAAGAATAAGGATCTGGGGGTCGCCAATAATGGCCGCCGCCAAACCAACCCGTTGTTTAAACCCGCGCGACAGCTCTTCAATCTTTGAGTTTAAAACTTCTTCTAAACCAACCTGGCTGATTATTTTTGAAAAGTTTTGATCTTCTTTGGCTTCGGCGATAAACTGGAGATATTCTTTTACTCTCATTTCTTGATATAAGGGATTGTTTTCCGGCAAGTAACCGATTTTTTTGAGGACTTCAATTCTGTTACTAATCGGGTTTAGGCCATCAATCGATATCTGACCAGTGGTTGGCCAAAGATAACCAAGGAATAGGCGCATCGTTGTTGTTTTTCCAGCCCCGTTAGGGCCGACAAAACCAATAATCTCACCCTCTTTGAATTGAAAAGAAACATTATCAACTGCTATTTTATCTTTAAACTTTTTCGTCACCCCACGCGAAGAAATCATAGGTTATATTTATAACAAAAACCACTTACCTTAGCAAGGTTAAACTATTGGATAAATTATCTCAGCAAAATAGCCATTATTATCGGGCGATCTTTCCATGCCTACATAAAGATAAATTTCCAAGTCGTCAAAGGGAAATGTTGTATTTTTCTTATGATTATTTGACGCCGCATATTTAGACACTTCCATCCACAAGAGGGATAATAATTTACTTGACCCTTGATGAATAAAAGACAATGCTTTAAAACCAGGAATTATAATTTTGTTAATATTTGCCTTTTTTTTTAATTCTAGTTTCCGATTAATGATTACTCCAATTTTCATTTTGGCTTTTTTTGGTTGATATCCCCGAGTCTCGAAAATAGTCAATAATGTAGCTGTTTGTGGAAATTTATAAAAACATTGACGTAACTCTTCAATATAGTCTCCAATCTTACTATATGGTCCTTCACGATCAAGACAATAAATCGAGAAGGATTTTATTTGCTTAATCGCTGGATTAACCAATGTTCCCGTTTTTGATAAATTTTTATAATAATTTTCGGTGCTGTCTAGAGCCAGCTTTAATGTTAATATTTCTTGTTCTAACAACTGACGTTTTTCCTTAAACAAATCCTTTAACGATTTATTTTTTTTAAGATATTTTTTTATTTCCGATAACGAAAAATTGAGTTTTTTTAATAGAAGTATGACTTGATAGTCAATAATCTGATCGGGTTGATAATAACGATAATTATTATAAGAATCTACCAGCTTTGGTCTAATAATTTCTTTTTGATCATACCAAAGAACTGTTCGCTTAGTCGTTCGAGCTAAACGAGCAAACTCTCCGGCAGTAATTAAGTTATTCTTCATATTGACAATGACGTAACGTAATACCTTATAATACCCTATAGTTTATAAGTTGTCAAGTTTATAAATAACATAATTATAAAAGGAGCCCGAGAAAACAATTTAAAAAATATTGATATTGTGATCCCAAGAAATAAAATTGTTTGTTTTATCGGTGTTTCCGGATCAGGAAAATCAACCGTTGCCTTTGATATTATCGCCCGCGAAGGGGAAAGACAGTATTTTGAGTCTCTACCCTCTTATGCAAGAAGATATCTTCATAAAAGCAACCGTCCAGACGTTGATGAAATTAAAGGAGTTTCGGCCTCAATTGTTATCAGCCAAGATCGGGTTCGAGGTAACCCCCGCTCAACCGTAGGAACTTTAACTGAGGCTTATACCTACTTAAGGCTTCTTTACTCTCGTGTAGGCTTACCATCGATGGATTCTTCATATTATTCGTTTAACCATCCATATGGAGCTTGTAAAAAATGCAAGGGTCTAGGTAGGTCAATTGAAGTAAACCTTAATAAACTTTTAGATATGGAAAAAAGCCTTAATCAAGGAGCAATTAGGCATGGAGACTGGCGCGTGAAAGGAATGCGTTGGAGTATTATCCGCGCCACTAATTTTTTTGACATGGATCTTCCTTTAAGAGATTTTAGAGAAGAAAGTCTTGAAAAACTTCTCTATGCTCCCAAACAACTTATTGAAGACACGGGTGATTATAAAGTGATTAAATGGACCTTTGCCGGATTGATTACTCATATTATGACGCGCGACACTAATATCCACCGTGGCCCGACCCAGACCGATCTTGAATATTTTGATTTTATTGATTGTCCGGCTTGTCATGGGGGCCGGCTAAATCAAGAGGCTCTTGCGGTAAAACTAAATAAACTTAACATTGGTCAAGTAGCCAATCTTTCTTTAGATGATTGTTTCAGTTTTGTCCAAAGTATAAATCATAAAAATGCCTTGGCAATCAAACCACTTTTAGAGAAACAGTTAAAAAGCCTCATTAGTGTTGGCGTGGGCTATCTCAGTTTAAATCGCTCCACTAATACTTTGTCTGGTGGCGAAGCCCAACGCGTCAAGATGGCTCGTCAATTAAGCTGTGACTTAATTGAAACAATCTATGTTTTTGATGAGCCCACCGCTGGTCTCCATCCAAGAGACGTTAATAATATTAATCAATATTTGAACAAATTAAAAAATAATAATAACTCCGTTATTGTTGTTGAACACGATGAGGTAATTATTAAAAGCGCCGATCATATCATCGAACTTGGTCCAGGAGGCGGAAAAAATGGTGGCAGAATCATTGCTCAGGGAACGCTTCGTGAGGTAATTAATAACAGACAATCTGTCACCGGAAAATATTTATCAAGAAAAAGTAATCTAAATAAAATAAGACTGTCGCGAAGAAGTAACCGCAGTATTAAAATAGTTAACGCCAAAAGAAATAATTTAAAAAATTTAAATTTAAATCTTCCCCTTGGCGAGTTGATTGCTTTAACCGGTGTTTCCGGATCAGGTAAAAGTTCATTAGTCGAAGAAATTTATTCACAACATAATAATATTGTTTTAGTCGATCAAAGTCAGATTGGAGCCAATAAACGTGGTTGTGTCGCTACCTATGTTGGTGTATTTGATGAAATAAGAAAAATATTTGGGAGAGCTAATAATATGTCGCCGAGTTTATTTAGTTTCAATTCTTATGGAGGGTGTGAAAATTGTAAAGGCATCGGATATATTGAAATGGACATGAATTTCTTGGGAGATGTCAAAATTAAATGTGAAAACTGCCAAGGATCACGATATAAAGAAAAAGTCTTACGTTATCAATATCAGGGGAAAAACATTGCTCAAGTTTTAATGATGACGGCTGAAGAAATAAAGGATTTTTTTAAGCAAGAACTAATCAAACAAAAAATGAATTTCCTTATTGATGTTGGTCTTGACTATGTTGAGATGGGACAAACACTTGACGCCTTATCCGGGGGCGAATCACAAAGATTAAAACTAGCCACTCGCTTGGAAGAAAAAGGTAATTTTTATATCCTCGATGAACCAACATCGGGTTTACACTTTGCAGATATAGAAAAACTTATGCGTCTTTTAAACAAATTAGTCGATGGAAGTAATACGGTATTGGTAATTGAACATAATCTAAACGTTATTGCCCAGGCCGATTGGATAATCGATCTTGGTCCGGAAGGCGGTGATAAGGGAGGAAAAATTATCGTTCAAGGAACGCCAATAGCGGTTTCACAAAACAAT
>PEUF01000007.1:10690-11255 GCA_002780795.1 Candidatus Roizmanbacteria bacterium CG02_land_8_20_14_3_00_36_15
CAATAATCCTCCAATTAAGATTTTCAAAAAAAGCATCGATATAACTTCCTCGATTTACGCCATAATCAATAAAATAGGCGTGTTCATAGGTATCAAGAGCGATAATCGGCGTCACCCCCCAAATCATGTAGGTGTTTTGCGAGTCGCTAAGGTAGTTAAATAATCTTTTTTCCCGGTAATTCCAGCCGGTAAACACCCAACCGCGGGCTGAGATCCCGGTGGCTTTCAAATCTTTTTTAAAGTTATTAAAACTGCCGAAGTCTTTTTCAATTTGCTTCAACCAGGTACCGTCTGGTACCTGGCCATTACCACCCAGATGCCTGAAATAAATCTCATGATTAACCACCCCTCCCCAGGCAAACGACAGTTCAGTCTTCAGTTCACGAATCTTTGAATATACCTGATTAGCTTTCCCGAAATCTTCTTCTGTTAATTGAGAAATTTTCTCATTGATTTCATTGTATTTGTTGACATAACCTTGATAAAGCTTGAGGTGCTCTTCGACGGTTTTTTTGGAAATTCCTTTCATCTGAAAAATAGATTCCGAGAATTTTTTTGGTTCAAA
>PEUF01000042.1 GCA_002780795.1 Candidatus Roizmanbacteria bacterium CG02_land_8_20_14_3_00_36_15
AAAAATCCTTTTTCAAGCATCGGGGGCAGGAATATCTTCTCATAACAGTCTAATCCTAACATTTTTAGTGGCTGTTTTCAGGACTTACCCTATAATAATGATAACATTATAAACTTTGAGTCTGTACTTTATAAAGGTAGATTGTTATGAAGCTCTAAATATCATTTGCTCCCCCGGCGCGACTCGAACGCGCAACCCTTCGCTTAACAGGCGAATGCTCTACCATTGAGCTACAAGGGAAGAAAAATCAAAGACAATAAATTGTAAAGGTGCAGATATCAAGTTAATATTATAACACGATTTTAGCTGACGAAATATCCCTGGATAAAAAACCCTAAGAGAACAATGTGGAAGATCAAAAATAGAACTAACAAACTCAGAGTTATGAGACGATTTTTTATCCGGCCCAAAAAGACAAAAAAAGACAATGACAGAAGGGCAAATCTGGGGATTGACATAAAACTACCAGTAAAGGTTGGCAATAAAATATTGGCTAAGGAAAAGAGATTAAGGCCGATTAGAGAAAAATTTTTAATTTTTAATTTGAAATTTTCAATGAAATCTAAAATTAAAATGATTAAAGCAAAACTAAAGGTTATAAATTCAAAAGCGGAAATAAAATACTGAAAATTATGCTGGCTGGTTAGGAAAATTTTCAGATACCGATAAAAAACCTGGGGAAGTAAAATAATTTTAGTAGATCGAGACGGCCCAAAAACCGTTTGGGAATGAAAAAAATAAAACTGGTCACCGGTAGTTTTTAATAGATAACGCATATAGGTTAATAATCCGAGTACAGGAGTAATACTAACCAAACTAATCGACCAGAACTTCCTTTTATTTTTAAGAATTCTAACCGCTTCAAGACAAAAAGGGATGATAAGTAAAACTCCTTGGACCCTAGTTAAAGCCGCCAAAAAACCGCAGAAGCCGGCGAAAAACAAACGGTTTTTTTTTAGAAAATACAATGAAAGGATTATTAGGAGAAAAAATAAACCTTCAGTGTAGGCGACGCCAAAGAAGAAAGAAGTAGGAAAGAGTAAGAAAAATATAATGGCTAAATGGCTAAATGGTTTCATGGTTAGCAGGAGATATTTATAGAAAATAATCAGGCCTAAAAGAAAGGACAAGTTGGAAATGAATAATCCTGACATTAAATAGTTATTGATGAAAACAGGTGAAAAAATCCGGACAAGAAAGGGGTAAAAGGGAAAAAAGACCTGTTCGTATTGTTGGTAGCCGCGTTGGGCGATACGCAGGTAATATAGACCGTCAAAATTTGCCAGCGAAGAAATGATTTTTGGCAGATGGTATGAGGCTAGGTCTTTTTGATAAGCAAAAAAACCCAAGTAGGGAATAAGACGAGGAGCAACGAAAGCAACAAAAACATCAACGATCCGCCAAATAAGGAAAAGAACAAAAACCATTGATTTTTATTATAATAATGTTAATTATCATTTTTCAAGAAAGTCTGTATGAAAAAGTTAGCCAAATCGCAATTTACTATTCTTCTATTAGGAACGTTTTTTGCCTGGGGAAACTTTAGCTGGGAGTTGATTGATTGGTTAAAAAAGAAAAACCGTAGTCTCGGTTGTGCTGCTCCTGGGACCAACCCGTTTTTAACCCCTTGTTTTTATGGAGCGATTTTTTTACCGTTGCTTTTGTTTTGAGTATTTTGATGATAAAAAAAATTAGTAAAAAAGAGCAGATTAAGGTGGATTGAAAATCCATAATTACTTAGTTGGTTCGTAAACGGATTCTAAAGGAGGTGAGAATTATGGCCGATAAAGGTAAAAAGGTAGGTGTTGTTACTCACTTTTACAACAAAATTGGTGTTGGTATTGTCAAATTTAACCAAGCAGTTAAAATCGGTGCCAGTCTTCATTTCAAAGGACACGCGACGGATTTTAAGCAAACGATTAGCGACATGGAATTTGATCATAAAAAAATCCAAGCGGCAAAGAAAGGACAAGAAGTGGGGATAAAGCTTGATCAGAGAGTAAGAAACAATGATGAAGTAGGCTTAGTCGAGTAAAAATCAATGAAAAAAATATTTTTTTCTTCAACCGATAAATTAAAACTGTGCGGTGTTTGGCATACTCCTTCAAAAAAGACCAGCAAAGCGATTGTTTTGGCTCACGGCATTAGCGTCGATAAAGATGAAGAGGGTGGTAATTTTATCAAGTTAGCCAATCTTTTATCCGGGGCGGGTTATGCGGTATTCCGTTTTGATTTTCGAGGTAACGGCGAAAGCGAAGGCGATCCGCGAAAGATGACAATAAAAGAAGAAGTGGATGATTTGCCGACACTGGCGAAGAATTTCAAAGAGCCGGCGACGCCACACTAAAGTTTTTTAAAAGATACTTATAAGATCTTCCAAAAAAATGTCTTGCGCTGGAGCCAAAAATCTGTTATTTTAAAATTATTAGAAGTTTTTTATAAAAAAATATGATTGACGATCAAAATCCGAACATGCCACAACCAACCCAACCAATGACCCCGCCGATAACGACACCACCGACTCCGATTACGCCAAGTGTTCCACCGGCGCCGACACCGACACCTCAGCCAGAAGCTGATAGCCCTTTGGGCGAAACCACACCGTCAACACCTCAAACACCAACGGACGATAACCAAACTGTTTAAACAAACTTATTGGTGCAAAAAAAAGGAATCCCGCTCTAAGGGATTTCTTTTTGGTAAAATATAAAAAATGGATAAAAAGAAATATATCCTTTCTGTTCAACCCGTTAGCCGCTCCAAAAAATATCAAAAACCTTCTTTTATTAATAAAAATGACTTGCAAAAAACGCTTGTAAAAAAAGGTTTGAATATCGTTCTTGGAGAAATACTAAAAGGCGGCACCGTCTCACAAGTTTATAGCGGTTACTTAAATAGCAAACCAATAGTCGTTAAGCATACTGAAGACCTGGTTCCTTTTGACCCAACCGAGTTCTTTATTTCAAAAAAAGGACACAATATCGATTCCCACGTTCTAAATCTATTAGCAAAAGAGAAAAAAATAAAGACGCCAAAGATTTTTCGTCATTTTCCTGAAATCGCAACGACCATAATGGAAGATATGAGATGCTTTGGTTATGAGTTAATGAGCGAACAAATACTGAAGGGCAAATTGTTATTAATAAGCGCACCAAAAGTGGCTAAGTCTTTAGCGAGCTTGGCTCAAATATCAAGAAAATGGAAAAATTTTGGCACCAATGAATCAGCAGAGCAAAGCATTTACGAAAGAGGATTAGAGTTGAGACTAGCTTACCCCAATACCCAAAAAGAATATCTTACTCTTGAAAAAGAGTTTGTTTCTAATAATCAATTTTGGGTTTGGCCTGACGGACACCCTAAAAATATCTTTATAAACGAAAATGGAGAAGTGGCTCTTATTGATTTTGGTAGATCTTGTTGGGGGGATCAGCGCTATATGTTACCGAATTTTTTGGCTCATATAGTTATTTTTACTTTGACAGGACATTTAAATAAAGCTCAATCAATTGAGTATATTGAAAACTGCACTTCGTCCTATAAAGAATTAGAGTCGGTTGATGAAGAAATTTTTTGTCAATATTTAGCAATGGAAGTTTTACATAGAACAAACGGTAAGTGGATAGAGGGAGTTGATAACTACAAACAAAAAATAAAGCTTTACACCTTTAGTCTAAGAGTTTTTGATGAAAAAATTGATTCTGTTAAAAAGCTACTTTCTTTACTTAAAACTTGTACCTAACATTAATAATGGTTATATAACCTTCTTGGCGGTCTTCCAAAGAAGATAAAATATCTGTCTTTGAGTTTTGGCAATCTCTGAATTATGAATTTCTACCCCAAACAATTCGTCTTTAAAAAAATGATAAAAAGCAAAAACATCGTTATATATATAAGTATCATGATTAATCTCTACGTCTGACTTTGGGAGTATGCGCTGTTGATAAGTCCTGGCAAGATAGAGTTTATTTTCGGTAAAAGTATTAGCAAATTTATTTAGTATTTCTTTTGACTGCAGTCCACGATCCACATATTCTTGACGGAGTTTTTCAGCGAAGTTTTTTCCCACTCCCTCATTCCAGCTAGCATAACCATAACCAACGACTTCGTTTTTTGCTTGCAGCGTATTCCATAATAATTGTTGCAAACCACTTTTCCCTCGATAGTAAACTACTTTAGTTGATGGTAAACAGGAATCCTCAGTCGTTTTAAGTTGATTAACGATCCTTGGCAGTGACTCTTTCAATTTAGATAATTCGGCTTCTTTTCTGGTCATAATCATTTGAAGCCTTTCCGGGCCGACCGCCTTAAAACTGGTTGATTTATCTTCGGTAATCTCTTCGACTAAACCGATTTCTTTTAGTTTTTCCAGTAGACGATAAAGTGTAGTTCTATTAACGTGAGTTAATCGAGACAACTCTAATGGAGTAATTATTCCTTTCTGGAGCATAAAAAGGTAAGTGGCGGTTTCTTTTTGATTCAGACCGAAGGCCTCTAAAGACTTAGATAAATCAGACTTGTTCATCATTATGGGCAACAACTTTATAACTATAGGTCTGTATTATACAATAAATTTGATATTAAAGAAAGAGTGTTTATTTTTATGAACAAATATGAAAATATTAATAATGACGCCCCAGGCCGAATTTAACCAAAACCAGCAAACCCAACTAGCTAAAATCGGTACGATCAATTATACAAAGAATCGAGACGAGTATCCATCAGAAAAGTTACTTAAATTATGTAAGGGTTCTCAGATTATTGGAGCTGATCCAGATAATTTGGGTGGTTTTGAGAGGGCTAAATCGCAATTGACTAAAATAATAGACAGATTGCCCAGCCTTAAAGGAATAGCTTTGGCCTCGACCTCTACCGAATGGATTGATTTGAAGCTGTGTCGAAAAAAGAAAATAATTGTAACTAATATTCCTCATTATTCGACCGAATCGGTCGCCGAACACACCGTTGGTTTACTAATTTGCCTGGCTAAAAATATTATTATCAACGATCGCAAATTCTGGTCAGGTAAAGAAAGCAAGTTTGGCAGTGGTCCCGGCTTTGAGTTAAAAGGGAAAACGCTTGGAGTAATAGGTTTGGGTAGTATTGGTAGTAGGGTGGCTGAATTAGCTCAAGCGATCGGAATGAGAGTGATTGCCTATAATCGTAGTCTAAAGAAACAAAAAGGCGTAATAATGAAATCTCTTAATTATGTTTTGTCTCAATCCGACGCTCTTTCGATTCATCTTGGTTGTAATAAACAGACACACCATTTTATTTCTAAAAAAGAAATTACCCATATGAAAAAAGGCGTAATTATTGTTAATTTGATCGGACCGGTGCCCCCAGAACAGGAAGTAGTTGATAAAAAAGCCATGTCAAGAGCCCTTAAAATGGGGAAAGTGGCTTTTTATGCTTATGAAGGCGAAGATTTGACTAATAATCCCTTATCGAAAGCTGAAAACGCTATTGGTTTGAAGGGTTTTGCCTGGTATACAAAAGACGCGCTCGATCGAGCCAAAAAAATCTGGGTTGATAATATTGTTGGATTAACTAAAAATAAACCGATTAATTCTATTAGTTATTAATATCAATATTAATATCACCCTCAGGGTGTATTCTGTTTAATTAATTAACGAGGTTTATAGGTTTTCCTTTAATTACAGAAATAATGCTGTCAATCCAAATTTTCATCTTTTGCTCAACGGTTTCTTTGGTATACCAATTATTAATGTATATTGGGAATACGTTTCCTTCATAGTCGCCAATGGTTTTGTCCGATGATTGTAAAGCGCACCCATATATTTTTTTGTTCCTGACTTTTTTAAGCAAATAGTCCATATCCACTACGCCACTGTTTATATTAGCAATTATTGAAGAAGTAGATTTCATTAAATCTATTAATTTAGAAGAAACTAGTTTTTTAGTTTCATTATTGAGAACAATTACAGGGAAAATAAAATCCGCTGTCATAAATAGATCCTCTAATGTAACATATTTATATCTTTCACTCCTCGTTTTTCTTGACCAATAAATCACGTTCATTCCAAGTCTTTTACCTAAATCAGCGATTCTTGAGCCGATTCTTCCCAGTCCTATAACCCCCATCGTTTTATTGGTCACTTCCAGTAAAAAATTACTAGGAATATATTCAAATTTCTTTTCTTTAAAAGTAATAGCATATTTTTTAGCCACGCCAAACATAGAAAAAATAGCTGATTCAGCGGCGACATTGGGAGGATTGGGAACATTGGTAAGATGAATTCTCAGATTTCTTGCCAGTTTTCCGTCAATCCAGTGAAAGGCGGTTGTCGATAAACAAATTGCTTTCAAGTCAGGAATTTCTTTAATGAATTCATTGGGAAATTTCCAAGCCATCGGTTCGGGAAACGAGCAGAGGATTTTATCTCCTTTTTCTTTAAGCATTTTAATCTTTCTAACGTCGATTGGAGATTGTTCAAAAACAATACACCTGAGAATACTTTTCAAGTCTTCTAATTAAATCTTTCGGAATATTTACTTTTGGAGCGACAAAAATAACTTTCATAGCTAGATTATAGCAATAAATTATCTATAATGTGTGATTTTTCCACCCCACGGATGAAATGTGTCTAAATAATTAATCTAGTTGATAGTTTACTAGGTGTCCGTTATTATGTACATATATGGATATTAAAAATACCATACCGATAACGGAGTTAAGAAAAAAACTATTTCAGATTGTTGAAAATATAGATAAAACAGGAGTTCATTATATGATTACCGAAAAAGGGAAACCAAAAGCGGTAATTATGTCGGCTGAAGAATATGACTCATGGACCGAAACATTAGAGGTAATGAAAGAATTTCCTGATCTCGATAATGAAATTAAAGAATTCGAAAGTGATGTAAAGTCCGGTAAATATAAAACTTATCCGACATTAGAAGAGGTCATTAACAAACACACCTTAATTTTAGCCGATAAATCAAAAAGAAAATATGGTTTACAAAATAAAATTAAAACCAAAAGCAGAAAAAGAACTGAATAAAATTCCCCTTCCATATTACGATTGGATTGTAAAACGTATTGGTTCTTTAGCCTCCAATCCATTCATCGGAAAAAAACTAGCCGGTGAATTTAAAGGTTATTATTCTATCCGTGTTTGGCCATATCGGATTATCTATGTAATATTTAAAAAATGGTTAATAATCTACATCGTCTCAATTAGTCACCGTCAAGGAGTTTATAAAAACTAAATTAATTCGTACCTTCAGATACAATGCTAGATCTGTGACACTCCATTTTATTAATATAATGGAGTGGAGTGTTGGAGCGTCATTAATATCTTTGCCAAAGCCCATTTTTATTTTCCATCGCTTCTGCTTGAGCTTGGCGGAAGCGGTCGGCGTATTTGATATCGAGAGGAAAGGTTGTAGTTGCAGAAAAATTTAGTTAGATCTAATATGATAGAAAATATGATTACCACTAAAAAAAGAGCAATAAAATTAATCAAGAAAGCCGACAAGTATCTTGAGTTAGCCAGGTGGGAGGAGGCAGAAAAACTTCTTCAAGAGGCGATATCGCTTGACGCTGGCAATCCAGAAGCCTACTATCTTTTAGGCGAAACTCTCTGTAAACAGGAGAGATTTTTGGAATCAATTGAAGCATTAATAAAAGCAGATAAATTATTGCCAGACAATCCGCGGATTTTACATCTTTTGGGATGGGCTAATTTCATGAAAGGGAATCCTGACGTAGGAAGAAAATTTATGTCAAAAGCTCACCAAATACTCCCAAAAGATATCCAAATATTATGTGATCTTGCCGTTCTCGAAAATAAAGAGGGAAACGAAGAAAAAGCAAAAAAATTCATATCGAAAGCATTAGAGATTGATTCCACCAATCAAACGGCACAAGGAGTATACAAGGCAATTTTATTTTTTAACCAACTTAGATCAGAATATAAAAAAAAGATTAATTAACTCATTGTAAGCTCTTGACAAATTTTCCTTACTTATTTATACTTTCCTTACCCATGAACTAGACCCGCCTAAAACAGCGGGACGGTTCAGGGTTTCGCCTTTGAAAGGAAAGAAAATTATTAATTTACAGGAGCCTACTATGTTGCAAACAGTAAGTATTTCCAGCAAAAGGCAAATTACTATTCCGGTCAGAATCTTTAATCTTCTAAATCTATCAAGAGGAGATAGGTTAATAGTCGAAGTAGAGCAGGATAAGATGGTCCTGAGAAAGTCCAAACAGCTTTTAAACGAACTGGCTGGATCAGTAAAAGCCCCGGTTCGATATAAAAATAAACCAATCGATTTTATCGTCAAAGAGGCAAAAAAAGACTATTTCACATCAAGAAAATGAATACCTTTTTTGTTGACACTAACTATTTTCTTCGTCTGCTCATTAAAGATAATAAGAATCAATACAATGCAGCCTATGAGTTGTTTAATTCCGCGATCGATGGAAAAATCCATCTAGATACTACAGTAATCGTTTTTTTTGAAATCTACTGGGTTTTAGCAAGCTTTTATAAAAAAAATAAACAAGTGGTCACAAAATTTCTAGAAAAAATTCTTAAGATGGATTTTGTTGAAATCGAGAATAGAGAAATATTGGTTGAAGCAATTGATGTATTTAGAAAGTATTCTCTCGATTTGGAAGATTGTTATAACATTGTTTTCTATAAAAAAAATAACTTGGAAAAATTTGCCAGTTTTGATAAGAAAGTCAGGAAAATTTTGTTCAAAAAATAAATATTTCCCAGTAAGATCATAATCTTCTCTCTGATACAATTGAATAAATCATGATAATTTATTTTATCGCCATTGGATTAGCGATGAACCGTTTATTTATCTTCTTCAAATACCTGAGCCTCAAAGACGTAAATTTTTGTTTGCGGATCACGATAACAGTCAGAAGGTAGGCCGGCCTTTTCGGTGCAGAGAGCCGATAAAAACTCTTCTAAGGTCCAGCCGGTTTCTTGGGCAACCTGGGGTAAAAAAGTGCCCCCGTGCCAACCCTGTTGAATAACCACACCATGTTTGCCCAACCGGATTTTTTTCCAGTCATCGATCTCTTTTTTTGGTGTCATGACAGAGATTTCTATATTAATCTTCGGCAGTTCGCTTGCCGTCACCGGATGAAAGCGAGGATCGTCGGTGGCAGCCGCGATTGCCATAGTTTGAATGACTTTATATAAGGGTTCTTTCGGCTCAAACTCACCGATACAACCGCGCAGCTGATCGCCATTTCTCAAAGTAACAAAGGCACCCAGCGGTTGTTTGAGAAATTGACTCTCGGGAATAATAGTGGGGATTTTGTTACTTTCTAAAAACTGTTTCAAGGTCTGGCGAGCGATGGTTAATGCCTCCTTTTTGGCATTATTATCAAGGTAAGTTTCATCTTTGGTGGAGTTATTTTCAAATCCGGCCACCGCGCCATAACCGACCACCCGATCTTTATCGCCATAAAGTTCAACGTCACCAGAGTTTTCATATTTTAGTTTCTCCCATTTTAAATTTAGTTGCTCGCCAATTTTAAGAGCGATTCTGATGGCCTGATAACCGCAGGCGGCCGTTTCCAGTCCTGGATAGTTTTTTGTTTCAAGAGATTGAATTGTTTGCTCAAACGATTTCTCTTTACCAGAGAGAATTGATTGAATCGTTTGGTTGTCAACCTCGTTGGCAACCGACCAAGAAGGGTAATGGGAAAGGTCGGAGCTGACCACAAGCAGCGTTTTGTCATCAAGAACTTTTTGAATGTTATCGGCTAGAGAATCAACCAGTTGATCATTAGGATTACTGATTAAAATAGGAACAATCTTAAAATTTCTCAAAACCTTTTGCAGAAAGATAACCTCAACCTCCAAATCATGTTCCTGCCAATGAGGATTAAGGTCGATAACAATATTTTTAGACTTATCAATTATTTTTTCTGCTGTCTTTTCGTCGACTGCCACTCGGCCGAGTGGGGTTTCCCAAACGCCTTGATTAAAAACAGCGGCGTGGTTAAACCAGGCGGTGTGACTCGCGCCCAAAAGAATTATTTTTTGATAATTTTTGTTTTCAATCTGTTTAAATCCCCAGGCGGCTGTCTGACCGGAAAAAACAATTCCCGCATGAGGAACAATGAGAATTTTTAATTTGCCAGCGGAGGGGACAACCTTTACTTGTTGAAAAAAATTGTTTAATTGAGAAGTAAGTTGTTGTTTATTGGCCGGATAAAAACTTCCGGCAACCGCCGGTTTTCTGATAATACTAGAAATTGGTTGATTGATTTTTCCTTTAGGTCTAAGCATAATTAGGGTCAGGCTGATAAACAGACCGAGAAAAACTGACAATATGAGCTTCAATAGTTAATTAATGAACTTTTCTTATATTATACAAGGATTGAAGCGGAGAGTAAAAATTGATAAAATTAAATCAAAACGACATATTAAATATTAAAAAGCTCAATAACGAAATTTGTGGCTCCATGGGCGTGCTCGTTCCTGCGCACCTCCCAAGTCGCACAAATTTGTTATCTTCGTTTTTTAATTTTTGATAT
>PEUF01000058.1 GCA_002780795.1 Candidatus Roizmanbacteria bacterium CG02_land_8_20_14_3_00_36_15
AACCACAATACCAACAACCACCGCTCCTACTTCGCCGCCGACAACCGGAGCACCCACTTCTGTTCCGCAACCGACTAAGCTTCCAACCAGTGGTGAGGTTAAAAAAACTAATGGTGCTGTTTTTTTTGGTTTCATTTTTATTATTACTTTTAGTCTTTTTCGTTTCTTAAATAAAAACGTCCTTTTTAAGAAATCCAAAAAAACATGAAAAGAATTTTTTTCCTCGGTTTTTTTTTCTTGTGTCTAGCAACATTGTTATCAGGTTTTACTCGACCTGTTTTCTCGGCTGAATCCTATAAACTTCAAGTGCAAATCACACCTCTTCCTTGTTCTACCGCCCCAGGCTTAGGCGACTGTCCAACAGATCTTACACCAATTTATAACAGCCTTAATCAAACCTGTGTCGGTTCCTATGAGGATTTTTCCAAAAATCCCATTACTCAGCATTTTTGGGCGCTTGACCCGGAGGTAACCGCTCAGGGACAAACTGATGAAAGAGCCCGTCAGTTTATTTATTGGGCTGTTAACGGTAATGCGATCGATGAGCATCCGGTTTTAAAGCAAATTTGGGCTGTTTCGCGAAACATCGTTTTTTTTCTAATCGTCCTCGTGGCAGCCATTATTGGTATCGGGTTCATCGTCGGCCAACGGGCAAATTTTGATTTTAAAATAAAAATCTGGCCGGTAATCATCCGTCTTGCAACGCTTCTTTTATATGTTGCCTTTTCGGCTACGATCGTTCTCCTCCTAATTCAGATGTCAGAAGTTTTAATGAAGTTTTTTATCGAGACCCTGTCTGGAAAGGATCTTTTTAATATCAACTTTAATATTAATTTAGGCAGCGGCAGCGTCGAACGAAATTATAGTTTTATAGGTTGTCGTGACCTCAACTACCAGGTTCAGGAGGCGGTCGACACGGAGATGTTTCTCCTCCGCGCCACCAACGTCATTTATTATTTAATGGGTTCATTGATTATTCTGCGAAAAATTATTCTTTGGTTTCTGCTTTTTGTTTCTCCGTTCCTAGCGGTTTTGGCTCCTTTCGTCTTTATTAGAAACGTTGGCTGGATTTGGATTGGCGTATTTTTCCAGTGGTTATTCTACGGTCCGTTTTTAGCTCTTTTCCTTGGGGCACTTTCCATCATTTGGAAGGCTGGGATTCCTTTTATTTTTAATTTCTCAAGGGCGGGCAATGCCACTGGTTATGTTTATCCAACGGCAATCAACATTGTTTACGGAGGACCGGCACAGATTGCCGCCCAAAATATTGGCGCCCTTAATAACGGTAACTATATTGATACTTTTGCCGAGTATGTAATTGCTTTACTGATGCTTTTGGCGGCTACCTTTTTCCCCTGGTGGTTGCTCCGGATTTTTAGAGATTATTGCTGTGATGGTATTAATACCGCCAAAAATATCTTATTATCTATCTATGATCAAATGCGGGGTGGGCCGTCTCCCCAACCCCAGCCAGTAATTCCTTCTCCTACTAATATCACTACTTCTTTAAAAATGCCTAAGGGAGTGGAAATTCCGGTCCAAGCCCGTTTAGAAACCCTGGAGGAAATAAAAAAAACCAAAACCGAAGAAATTGTCCATTCTCTCAATATCACCACCAGTAAAATATCTGATGTTGCTAATTTTGAAACCAATAAACAACTTCAACAAAATATTAAGCAGAATCTGGACTATCTCACTAACCCGATGGTCGCCAGTACTGCGACCGAGCGGCAGAAGTTTATGAACATCCGCAGCGAACTTTTTAACCGGGCGGTTAAAGAAGACCGGGTGGCCCGACACCTTATTTCCTCAATTTCCAGTTCTAAGATAGAACAACAACAGCGACGTCAAGAACTGGTAAAAACAATCCCTAAGCTAATTCCTGTAACCCACGTCGTCTCCATCAAAGTAAACATGCCGCAGGAAAAGGTGAGCGCGATTAACTCGGCCTTAGTTAATGCTGTTTCCGGCAATAATCAGACCGTTCAACAACTGGCCGATGTCACTCGTCTCCAACCGCAACAGATTTCCTCGGTCCTGCACGTTTTAGTTCAAGAAACTAATCAACCAACAGTTAATCTGTCACAAAACATCGCTAAACAAACTAATCTGAATAAAGAAAAAATCCATCAGGTAATAAAACTTATTTCCCAGACGATAAAAACAAATAAACAATTACTGACTAGCGTCGCCAAAGAAGAGGGCGTTGAGGCGACTGCCTTGGAGAATGTTGTTGATCAACAAATGGCGGTTATGGCCGAACCAGAAAAATATCTTGCTGAGTCCGTGACAATCCCACCCTCCGTTCCCCTTGAAGAATATGAATCAGTTAAAAAGATCTGGCAAAAACAGTATGAAGAAGGCGAGGTACCGGTGACCGAGAATGTTCGTTCACGAAACCAGTGGGTAGAACAAGATATTGTTTTTATTACTAACACTCTTAACAAGCTTGTTTCCTCAAATGAAGAACTGCGCCTGCAGGGACTTGACGACCTTGGCTATATTCTTCCTATCTTTTTGATCAATAGTATGAAGGGTGATGAGCTTGTTGTCTACTTAAAGGCCAAGCTTGAAGCGGCTAAGACCGTGGCCGAACAAATGGCTAAGGAACGAAAACTCACCGAAAAACTCAAGTCTAAAAGTGAAGAAGAATTAATTGAGGTAGCAGCTCCAACAAAGAAAGAAGCCGCCAAGACGATGGAGATGGCTGAAGAGTTAAAAATTAAAAGCGAAAAGTGAAAAGTTGTAATTCAAAATTGAAAATTTTAAATTTTAAACTGTAATTTTGTCTGTTCGCCTTTGCTCAGGACAATGGTGAACGTAGTCGAATCCATTGAACTTTGCACTTTGCCCTCGCCCTGAGCTCGGACCGAAGAGAACTTTGAATTATTAGATAATAAGATCTTTTGGAAACTTCGTTAAAACAACCGGCTGTGAATCCTTGTTGTAAATTATATCTTCAATCCTCATCCCCCACTTTCCCGGAAAATATATACCTGGTTCAATCGTAAAAACTTGGTTGGGTTTTAAGACGTCGGTTGAGGTCTGAGAGATTTTTGGATACTCATGAATCTCTAAACCAACACCGTGGCCGGTTGAATGAGGATATGACGGCAATCCATGATTCACAATCCGCGATCGGCAATATTCATCAATCTTTTTCAAACTGTTAATATTTCTACATTGCTTCATTGTTAACCGTTGGGCTTTTGAAAGCTTTTGATAAACATTAATCTGTTCTGTCCTCGGTTTTCCAAAAAAAACCACTCGGGTCATGTCGGATAAATAGTTTTGAAAATCGACCCCAAAATCGATCAGGATGAGTGAGTTTTTTTTAACTTTTTCTTGACCGTTAGATTCGGTGTCATAATGGGGAATGGCCGAGTTTTGATCAATCGCCACCAAGGGTGGAAAAGCAATATTAAGGCCTTTTTCTTTAAGCCAAAACTCTATTCGAAAAGCGATTTCCTTTTCGGTTTGGTTAAATCTAATCGTCGGGATTATTTCTTTAAGACATTGATCGCCTATTTGGCAAGCCTTCTTTATCTTCTCAATCTCCTCCCTGTCTTTGATCTCTCTTTGTATAAGCAATAATTTATCGGTTGGTATAAATTTAATCGCCGGCACTGTTTGCTCTAATCGCCGTAGTTCATTAACTCTTAAGTCCTCTCCCTCAAAACCAATCATTCGTAATTTTTCTTCTGTAATTATTTCCCGCAGATAAGCAATTAATCCTTTCTCGGAACTTATTAATTTATATTTAATTTTTTCGCCCAAAGGGCGATCGACCTTTGGTCGAAATTTTTGATATTTAATATTTGATATTTGATATTTTTGGAAGTATCTTCCATCACTAAATATATATGTATTATTTATAGTCACTAAAACCCAGGCTTCTCTTTCGTCTTTAGTCAATGTTTTAAAGCCGGTGAGATAAAGAATGTTGTAATAATTAGAAATTAACAGTCCGTCAAGATTTTTTTCCTTGAACTGGTTTTGCAACTTATCGATTTGGTCTAACATAATCAATATTTTACCGCATTGTCCCCCGATTTAAATGAAACTTGACTTTTTGGGAAACAAGCTTCGGCTAATCTTCACGGAAAAAAATACCGAAACGTTGGAGGGCTGGATAATGATTTTTTCCAGCCTGTTTATCGCTTATGTCGTCGTCTCTCTCCATAAAATTATTAGCTACCAGCACTTGGCCGCCATCAAGATGGCGCAAAAAAAGATAACCCAAAATATCTTTGATCTACCTCTTGTTTTTTTTATTGTTTTCTCAATTTTAAGGGAAGGCCTGGAAATCGTCGTCTTTACCAGCAGTTTTTCTTTAATTAGTGGTCTGATTAATAATTTGATCGGGTTGTTCTTTGGTTTTATCCTTTCTTTCCTCGTTGGCTTTTTAATTTATGCCGCCTACTTGAAAGTTTCATTCGAAAAAATGTTCCAATGGACCGAATTTTCAATCATTGTTTTTGGCGGAGCTTTATTAAAAAACGGTGTCAACGAGTTGACTGAAGTTTTTTTTGATCTAGATCTGGCCCGGTTTTTTCCGATTAACCTCTGGTTTTTACCAGGAAAATCAACTGTTGCCGGCAACTTAATAAAAAATTTCACCGGTTTAGAAAAAAACTTTTCCTTAACAATGTTGGCGCTGCTCATTTTCTTCTGGTTGTTTGTTAAAATACTCTTGTCATGGACTATTATCAAAAAAAATTTTATCTTGCCCAAATCAATAGAGACGATCAACTGATCAGCCCGATCGAGCGCTGGCGAGCCCATCAAGAAGGAATTTTACATCGGGGTTTTACGGTTGTTTTAGTTTACCAGCGGCAGTTTATTCTCCAACACCGAAAACATCCTGCTTTTGACGGTTTTTTTGATCTATCGTTTTCCTCTCACCCCATCTATGTCAAAAACCAACTGCAATCAATGGAAGAGGCAATTTATGACACATTAAAAAGGGAGTGGAATCTGAGCAAAAAAGATTTAAAAACCGATCTAAAATATCTTGATAAATTTCATTACAAAGCAAGGGATCCATACTCTGTCTATACCGAGCACGAAGTTGACTATTTATATTCTGTTGAGATAACAAGATTACCTCAACCCATTCTCGAGTTCTCTTATGGATATGATCTGCTTAAAATTTCATCCCGATTTAATCGGGATCAAATTTCAAGTTTCCAACTGGCTCCGTGGATTAAGAAGATTAATTTGAGTAAATTGCTTTAAGCGCTTCTATTCCTTTCCAAAACATCTCTTCGTTAAAGTTTTCGTTTGGTGCATGGATGTTGCCGTCCGACAGAGTAAAACCGGTTAGTATAATCGGTTTTTGAAAAACGCGTTGTAAGACTTCGGCTGCCGGCACCGATCCCCCAGAACGGTTAAAAATGGTTTTATTTTGAAAAACAGCTGATAAAATCTTAGCTGTATTAACAACAGAATCGTTATTTATGTCAGTATAAAAAGGCGGGTTGCCCTTATAAACCGTCAGTCTATATTTAACGCCGGTTGGCAGGTTTTTCTCGATAAAATTCCCTACCAGTTCTTTTATGTCCCGTGGTTTTTGATACTCAACTAAACGAAAGGAAAATTTTACCTTGGCCGACCGAGGAATGACCGTCTTTACTCCTGCCCCGGTATAGCCGCTGATGATGCCGTGGCAATCAAAAGAAGGAAAAATTTTGCTGCTCAAAGAGAAAGGGGATTTTCTGATAGTTGTCAACTGAAATACTCCAGCTTCCCTCTTTTCCTGATTGGCCGGTTTGATCGTTTTTTTCAATAGACTTAATTCTGGTTTTGCTAGTTGCTTAACGTCTTTATAAAAACCAGGGATTAAAATTTCGCCGCTATTAACGTCTTTTATTTTTGCCAGCAGAGAAGCAACTACATTAATGGGGTTGAAAACCTTGTTTCCATAAACACCCGAGTGAAGATCGTGACCACCGACGACTACGTTTAACTCAAACGGAATTAGACCGCGCAGGGCATAAAAAATCTGTGGTTTATTTTTTTGGTACATACCCACGTCGGTCAAATAAAAAATATCAACCTTTCCTAATAAATCTTTAGCTTTATTGATATATTCTTCAAAGTGTAAGCTACCCGTTTCTTCTTCGCCCTCAAAAATAAAAAAAATGTTGTTGGTTAATTTATTTGATTTGATTAAGTAATCAACTGCGTCGAGGTTTTGAACGATGTGTCCTTTATTATCAGCCACCCCTCGACCATAAAATCTACCTTCCTTTGCGGTTAATTGAAAAGGTGGCGACAACCATTCATCAACCGGGTCTTCTGGCTGAACATCATAATGACCATAAATCCCGATTGTTTTTTTAGCTCGCTCGACCTTTTTTATCCCGATGAGCATCGGCGGTGCCTGATCGTGTGTTATTATTTTTATCTGGCAACCAATCTCCTCTAACCAATCTTTAAGAAAGGCTACCGCCTTTAGAATCTCATGATAACGGGCGTCGTCAGTCGAAACCGACTTAATCGCAACCAACTCCATTAATTTTTTAAAAACTTTTTCATTTTTCATAAATTGCTTAAATATCTGTCAACAGCCTAAAATACCGGGTGGTTCGGTTTTTTTCTCTCAACTTTAATTCCTACCATCCGAAAGAAAATATAAAATAGCCAACCAATAATCGGTAGGCTAACTATTCGCTCATTGATGGTCATTGGTCTTTCTTGAGAGTTCACTAAATAAAATTTTATCTGTTAAGACGTTTTTATGCAAACATTACCTAAGGAAAAAATAATTTAAATAAAAAGGGGTGCTTAATTAATGATATCAAATCCTGACTGCTCAGTCGACCATCCAGACTAAAGTCCAGCGGCGCCAGTGGTTTAAACTTTATCTTGTTTTCCTGTTGATTAAAGACAATAAAGTTTTGTCTTGGTAGATAATATGGTTTCAAAACTACGACACGATAGCGTTCTCCCAAGACGATGTTTTGAATATTATCTAAACTTCCTTGCCCAGCAAAAGCCGGTAGGTTTTTCTTTTGAAAAATAAGGTTTTCCTTTTTATCAAATATTTGGATTTCAAAGTCTTTCCCTTGATCATTCAACTTGGGAAAAAGGTTAAGCTCAAATTTGAGATTTGGTAAAGGTAAAATTTGGAATTTCCAATCGTTACTTTCCAACACCTTTTTACCGTTTTTATTTAAAACGAACCTTAAACTATTATTTTTATTTTCTTTACCGGTCTTAAAATTAAATCTAAGTTCTTTTTCCTCAAATGGCCTTATGTCTTTTAAATCGTCAATCAAATATTCTAGCTTTCCCTCTGAATCACTAACAATCGTTAACGAATAACTGTTGTCTTTATCCCAAATCGCCTGACCGTCGTTTTTTAGTTTAATATCAAATTGATAATTGGACTGAGCCACTAAATTCATAGGCAGACTAAAATTAATTCCGCCTTTTTCAATCTGTTCGGGTTCTCCGTGAATCTTTTCCAGTGATTGAACGGTATAATACTGCTGATAAAAATCACTACTTTGTAACTTCTGCCAAGAAAAGTCTAGAAAGGGTTGTCCTTGGTAATTAAAAATAAATGGAGTAACCGCTACAACTCTCTCATCTGGTAACCAAACATTCTCAAAAACAATTCTAAAATAATCAGCCACGGTATTTTCATCCAAATAACTTTGAACTTTGAACTTTGAACTTTGAACTTGTCTTTCCCACCCTGTTTCCGTAATAAAAACCGGCAACTCTTTTTCAACGCCTAGACTCTTCAGTAAACCCAACTCCCACTGATAGGTCCTAATCGTCCCTCGACCAGAGTCCCAAGGACTGCCAGAAAAATCTGGGTTGGGATAAGAATGACTTGCCCAACCATCTACATAATTAAAAATGTTGATAGGTGTTGAGGAGGAAGGGTTCCCGACGGCGTGGAGCGATTTTTCCAGCCTGCCGCTGGGCGCGACCACCGACGGGAGGGAATCCGAAACAGAATCTATCAACATTTTTTTAAAAAATACTTCCTCGTCCTCATAAGCCGGCGGACCTTGCGGCGCTGAGGCGTCAAGACCCGCCAGCATAACAAAAAAATCAGGGTTTTTCTCTTTCAGTTTTTTGGCAAACGACAAAACAACTTTGGCATAATCTTCTGCATCCACCTCTCCACCCCACTCAGAGCCATGATTTGGCTCATTAAATAAAATTACATAACGGTTTTTTACTACCCAGTTTAACGAATCAAGAAAGTTTACCCAGTCATCCGCTCCTTCTTTTTTTGGCCGTTCCCAGTTATCACCATCTGCTTGAGTCGCCAGGCGGATGATTGGAATCAAGTGAAGCTGGCGTAATTGATCGAAAACCGCCTGCCATTTGTCTTTCTTTCGATCGTTTTCCTGAATTACCAAGGTGACATATCCCCAATCACCACCAGTAGAATTAACCAACCTCGCGGCTGATTGTAAATCTTCGGCATGAGGTTGAGCCAGATGAATGCCGAATTTATTGTTAAGTCCTGAAGCTAAAGACGGACGAACCAATAACAAAAATGTAGTAATTAAAATAACGAGTTTTTTCATACTCTAAAAACAGTTAAATGGTTAAAACTTAAACAGTTAAAAAAACTGTTTTATTTGATCTTTCTCACGTCAATTCCAGCTTTTTTGAGAAGATTGATTCCTGCTTTATCATGATGGTTTTCGTAATAGATATATTTGACTATTCCGGCATTAATAATTGTTTTGGCGCAGCTGGAACAAGGAGAAATTGTTGAGTACATGGTGGCTTTCTTTGTTGAAGTTCCAAGATAAGCGGCCTGAACGATGGCATTTTCTTCGGCATGGACACAGATACAACTTTCTTGGTATTCATGAGCTTTTATCTCGTTTCTTTCCCGCCTCAGACATCGCTCACAACCTCCGTCAATACAGTTTTTAACTCCATGAGGGGTACCATTATAACCCGTCGAAACAATTCGATGGTCTTTAACAATTAACGCTCCATAAGGTCGTCTAAGACAGTTCGACCGTGTTTTAACCACCTGGGCTAATTTCATAAAATACTCATCCCAGGACGGCCGAATATTTTTTTTAAAGGACATAATAAAAATATTAAATATTAAATTTTAAACTGTTAAATAAACCTTAAATATTAAACCGTTAAACGTTTAGTCGTTCAAGAGTTTAATCGTTTATTTAACCTTTAATACTTAATATTTTAATCGTTTATTAAAGCTTATAACCGAATCTGCGCAGTAAATCTTTTCTTTCCTGTTTGTCTTTTTCTTTTTCAACTGAAAGCGGCGAGTTGCCGTCGACCACTCCCAAGATTCCTCTCCCTTGTTTCGTCTCAGCGATAATTACCTCGGTCGAATTGGCGGTGGCACAGAAGATATTAACAATCTCCGATACGTTTTTTATTCTGTTTAAAACATTAACCGGAAAAGCGTTTTTAAGAAAGATTAGCAGAGAGTGACTGCAGCCAAGCCGCTTGGCGTTATCAACCGCCAACTTTATCATTTCCTCATCGGTGCCGACTGTCCTGATCTTTCTCGGGCCGGAGGCTTCGCAAAAAGCTAGGCCAAACTTTATTCCGGGAATGGCTTCTACTAAGGTCTCATAAACGTCTTCGACTGTCTTGATAAAATGCGACTGAGCGAGAATAAAATTTATCTCAGCCGGTTTTTTAATACTGATATTAATAAGTTTCATGCTTATATTTTAACAATTAATAATTTTACTTCAACCAAGCAGCTTTAAAGAAACCAGTTTGCTTTTTAAATCCTCAACGGAAATAAATTTATAAACATTCATGTTAAATTTTTTCGCTTGGGTTAATGGCGCGTCTTTGTCGTCTATAAAAAGCGAGGTTGTTGGATAGATTTTTGTTTTTTTAAAAAAATATTCATAAATTTCTGGGTCAGGTTTATGCATTTTTATCTCATTAGAAAAAAATGCCATTTTAAAATATTTAGCAATGATGGGCCGCAGATAAATTGTATTAATCTCCGTTTGGTTGGAAAGAAGATAAAGAGAAATTTTTTTATAAAGCTCTTTGAGAATTTTAAGCATCTCCGACCGGACAGCGCAGTCGGCAATATAGTCTTTAACAAATTCTTTATACCTAATTGTCATTCTTAGTTCGTTAATGCTCTGTCGATAATACTGCTGAGCGCCTAATTTTCCATCGCGAGCCAGATAATAATTTTTGAGATAAACAATTTCCCAAATCTTGTCAAAAGGAATATTATAACGCTCGCTCCATTTTTTTGTGGTTTCCTTCGGTCGCTCGTCGGTAATAACCCCGCTGCCGTCAAAAACAATCGATTTAATAGGTGTCATTATTTTAATGGTCGATGGTCAAGATGAAGCACTCCTCGAGCTTATGGGACACCACGTGGGGTATCCCACTGTGGCGCTCGAGGCATCTACCCAAGCAGGGTTTCGGAGTGCGAAACCCTGAACCGTCCCGACGTTAC
>PEUF01000053.1:0-147 GCA_002780795.1 Candidatus Roizmanbacteria bacterium CG02_land_8_20_14_3_00_36_15
TTTTATATCTGCTTGTGGTAAAGATTGTCCGGTCTCTTCTTGAGCGGGGGTAACTGGTTGAGGTTCGGAAGTTGGCGGTTGTACTACTTCTGTTAACGACGCAGCATTTTGGACATAATCAACACTGGCTTGTTCGGCTGTTTTAGC
>PEUF01000053.1:153-12027 GCA_002780795.1 Candidatus Roizmanbacteria bacterium CG02_land_8_20_14_3_00_36_15
AGCCGCATTCATGCCGGCTTCAACATCGACTCCCTGGGTGACATAACGGACGCCATCTTTGGTATGAACAACACTAATCTTTGGTTGTATTCTATCTTCTCCTTTATCAACTTGTACTAAAGTTAGCTTAGTTCCAATACCATTTTCACTTATTTGTTCTGTGTCGGTCGTAGCCACTACCTCGGTACCTTTACTATTTTTATATGTTTGGCCTTCAGGAACTTCATTAGCCACTTTGATTACCCAGCCACCGGTATCGGTCATTCTTCGTTCAAAGCGGGCGTTACCAGCCAATAAATAGGCCAGACCTTTCGTCGCCGCCTCTTCGTTAATATGTGTAGTATTTATTGATTGGCGGTTATATTCTGGATTAGCTCTTTCCAGTAAGCTTGGCGTTCTAGACTCATCAAATTTAACTCGGAAACCCAGGCCAAATCTTTGATCAGCAGAAAGTTCGTCTCGGATGACGGCATCCTGAGTCCTTTTAAAAAACATTTGCGCCAGTTGTTGATCCTCGTTTGACAATCCGAGTTTTTGTAAAAAACTTTTTAATCCATCACTCGTTTTAAGAGCTTTATAGTCTTTTTTTATTATGGTAAACTGATCGGCAATCTGTTTTTTTTGTTCGTCGCTTAAACTAGTATTTGCATTTAGCTCATCTAAGCTCTGACCACCAGGGACGTTGAGAAGTACCGCAATATTATTAATAATCTTTTTTTGTGCTTCGTTTGGCGTCCTAGCCAGTGTTCCAATAAAGTCCTTCAACATCTGTGGTCTGATTTGCGCCAGCGGTAATTCTACCTTTTTAAGTTGTTTTTGTCTTTTATCCAATTGTTTTGTGTAATCAGCAAATTCAGGTGACTGTTTGAGTTGAGAAATATAAGCGATCAACTCTGGATTTGAAGCAAATGTTGGATCGGTCACTAAGTTAAAATTTCTTCGCTCCAGCATCGCCAATCTCATTACCTGCCTTCTGCGATTTAAGGTATCAATCAGTTCATTTTCTTTATCTCCATCACCACTTTTTTCGGCGTTTTCTCTCTCCAAGATCAATTTTTGTTCTTCGACCAAAAAAGACGGAGGTAACTTAATATCAGAGTATCTCGCCATCGCCCAGTCGAGTAAAACAACCGGTTCGACCTTTTCTTGCATTATATCCCGCTCTTCTGCCAGTTGTTCAAGACGATCGTTTTCAGAAAATAAATCCGCTCTTAAAGTAACTGTCTCTCCGGCAATTTTTTTTGCTTTATCAGGCGCAATCTGCTTGGCTAAATTAGACATAACCTCACTTTGTTTAAGCATAGAGTCAAGCTCTTCGTTGTAGGCGGTTATTTTTGCCTGGAGCCATTGGTCGTGGGTCTCAGCACAAGCCTGTCTTAAGGCTTGAAAAAACTCTTTATTTTTTAAGCCCTCTTTCTTTCCGGCCATATTTACAAGTAGATTACGATTGACAAATGGGTTTTTCTTGCCTTCGGGATCAGGACTAAGTAGTTTATTACTAACTTCTGTAGAAAATCTTTCTCGATCCTGTTTTCCGACCAAACTACCGATTGGTTCAAGGTCAGAGGATAAGGCCGCCAAAGTCAAAGAGAGTCTTTTTAGAATCATTTCTTGATAGGCCACTTCTTGTTTAGCAGAACCTCTATCGACTTTTTTTTCGCTGACGACCAGTTTCCCTTTTTGATTAATTGTTGCGGTTATTCCCAGATCATCCAGTTCAGATTGATGATATTCAAGTATTTTTTTTTGTCTTTCAGGCGGGGTTGATGGGTTAATCTCGGCTCTTAAGATCGATTCAATTAATCGAGTAGAGTTGTTTTTTATCAAATCGGTCAGAGGATATTGTTCTTCGGGATTCTTAGGGTCTTTTTCGTCAGCGAGAAGAGTTTTATCGTGATATTTTGGTAGATCATATAGTCCAGGGCTGACAGATTTTCCTTCATTTTTTGGAGCGGTCATCGTCAATCGACCGGTAAAAATTCTAATTAGGTTACGGGTATATGGAGACTCGGGTTGACTTGGAGCTGTTTCGGTTGGTGCTGGTGGTCGTACCTCTGACATATTAATTTAGTTTATATTTATATAATTACTGATTAATCAGAAAAAGTCAAGTAATAATGATTTGACTTATTATTTAAAATTTATTTAAAATGTATATTAATATAATTAAAAAGTATTGATTAAAAAAAGTCAAGCAGATATTTATGAAAGTTTTAATTCATTATTAAATGGAACCTGCAAGTATTAGAGAAATTAGTAATAATTCAACCGGTCAATGTCCTAGATTAGGAGATACTCCAGACAATCTTTTTTCCAATGTTCATTTACCGGAAAAGGGACAAGGACAACAAAGGCGATCCTCGATAACATATAAACAAGATTTTTCAGGAGATAGGCGGCCGGTAATAAAACCTCAGCCAGAACCACTACCGCACGTTGAGCCAACTCCACCACCAACACCGGTACAACCCCCGGAGCCGTTACCTCCGCAACCGGTTGAACCACCCCCACAACCACCAATAGAACCACCACCATCACCACCCCGGCGAGAACTCCCACTAGGAGGTCGGCTGATAACAGAGCCCCAACTTGAGCGAAGGTTTGTCGATCATAAGCCGGAGTTTTTTGTGGACAAGCGGGCCGGCACCGCCGAAGAACTCTCCCCTCAAGAAACGGCCAAAAAGTATACCAACGAAGTCAAAAGAATTGATGACTTTCTTTTTGAAACGGTTGACGGTCAAAAGAAACCAAAACAATGGTTGACCGACGTCTATCCGCCTGACGAAGGAATGTCGGCCGACGATCCAAAGTACCACGACCGGCTGGTTCAGGCCGTCGCCCAACGGATCAGATTTCAGGGTGACTTTAAGGCGGAACAGCTTAGGACGGGTCGTGCTGATGCCGACCCTCTTTATGATCAGATGAGAAAATCTGGGATGTTTAATGAAATGTCAGAGGAAGAAAAACTGCTTAGAGCAACTGAGGCGATGCACTATCTTCATCTTCAAGCGGAGAACGATACCATGCTGGAAGAATATCAAAAAACACGAGAAGAACTAATGAGATTTTCCATCAAGCCGGTCGAGTCGCCAAGCGGCGGTCTGATGGATCTTTCCGGAGAAGCACCCATTTTTAATTTACCCAATCTGACTCCCGAACAAATACAGAATTATCAGCAACAACTGGAAAGTTATAGAAATTTCAGGGAAATGGCGGCGATTGCCAATAATCAGGCAAAGATGGACGAATATGATCAGAAGATCAAACAAGTTCAAGGCAATCTTTATGGCCGCGAGCAACGGAAAAAAGTCTCGGCCGAGTCGCCATTTGTTCCCGATATGGATCTTTATGCCTCGGCTTTACTGACTGACGCCTTTATGGATCTACCTTATGAAAAAGACAGCGATGGCCAACCGGTCACTATGAGACAAAAAATTGAACAGATTCAAGGAAAGATCATGGCTTTAAAGGCCCAACCGAGCTATCATTTAGATGATCTTAATCGATTGACTAACGAAGCGATGCTGCTTCGCAAAGAGTTTTATGGAAAAGCCAGAGAGGTTCTCCAAAAAAGAAATATTGCATCTCCATTTAATGAAAGAAACAGCCCGTTTCAATATTACGCTCTTCAGCTGTTAAGAGATTTTAACAGTCCAACAAAAACTCCAAATATGCTTGAGGCGCTAGTTGATCGTTATGTTGCCCATCACCATTTACCAAATGATAATGGAGAGGCTTTAAAACAGAGTTTAATGGCAAGACTAACCAAACTTTATAACATCCAACAGGGTGAATCTGGTGTTACAAACTTTGCTACCTATGCTCATGAAGGAGTGGACTTTTTAGAGAGAAAAACAGAGATTGCTTTGGCCGAACCAGAGCTACATAAAATTCCCAAGACGATTAGAGGTAAAGATTTTATTAAAGTTGGCCGGTACGAAGAGGTACCGCTGGACTACGAGGTGCCGATTTTGAAAGGAAAAGGTTCGGAACCGCCAACGCCAGTGCCACCGACGCCAGAACCACTACCGCTGACACCGCCAAATCCAGAACCAATAACGCCGCCTAAACCAGGAGATGAAAAAGGAGTCGAACCGGCGCCAGTTAAAAAAGACGAAGATGTAACGCCGCCGGGACCACCAAGACCACCAACACCAGAAAAAGAACCACTTCAATTAAGTCATAATCTGGCGATTGTTGGAGATATGGAACAGCAGAAGAAAGAGATCGAGGGAGGGGTGGATTTTCAACTCCAACTGGCGCAGAAGATTGATTATAAATCGAAAAATAAGATAGGCAGATTTTTTGAGACCATCGGCCACATTCCAAAAATTATTGGCCGCGGCGTTTGGCAAAACACTTTTTTTCAACCGGTTTTTCGTGAGCGGGAGAAACGTTGGCGTAGATCATTAATGGAAGAAACCGGTCTTTCTCATTTGCCAAATGAGTTGGTTGAGGAAGCAATGAAACAAGGGAAGGAAAAAACTAAACATAGAAACTTCTTCCGAAAAGTTTTACTTGATAGTTGGTATAACTTCGGAGTCCAGATATATGGCCTCGATACTACTCAACGGATTGAAGCCAAACAATGGCTTAAAAAACAGGTTGATTTGGTTCGACAGGGGAGCGCTCAAGTGGATGCCAAATTTAAAGGGGTGATCAATTCTGGATATGACGAAAAAGAGGCGTTTGGCGCCAGATTGGCAATTGATAACGACATTGTTCTTCATAAAGGTGATCAAAGGGAAGTGCTAGCTGATCGACAAAAACAAGAACAGCTAGAAAAAGATTTCTTTACCTTATTAATACCTTATATTAACGGTCAAAAAGATGACGCTTGGGCTAAACAAGAGATTGATAAGTACTGTAGTGAAAAAGATGTGACTCAATTTGGTTTAGCTAAAGTTTTGGGTGATCAGTATAAAGGTTTAGTAGATCAGACAACTGTGGTTGGTTCTAATATGCGACGAATCGCCGAATATTTTAAAAACAATCGTCAACGATTTGTAGAAGAAGGAATTATTAATAAAAGTGATGATATCAATAGTTGGCTTGAGGCTTGTCGCTCAACCGATCCAAATAAAAAAATTAATTTCAAGATTTTTATTGCTCAAGCCGAGATAAGCGAAGCCGGTGACGTTAGTAAGAAAAAGCGAGAGAAGGCGACGACGCTTTTGGCCGCTAGAGAAAAATCGTGGTTGGAAAATGCCGCGGGCAATAGCTTTGTCCGCTGGGCGGTTCGATTTGCTCCCAGTTTAGGATTAAATGAAGTGACTATCGCCGGTTACGTTGGCTCGTTAGCTTATTCTTTAATTCCAAGCAATCCTACTCAGGCTAAGATGATTGGTGGTGCCTTAGGTATACCACTGATCGTGGCCGGATCGGCCGCCATGCCGGTTTTGATACCTATCGGAGCCGGTGCTGCCGCTGCCGGTGTATTTTCCGGAGTTCGAGAAGCAATCCGTCTTGGTAAAGAAAGACGAAGCATAGAAAGAGATGCTTCTTTTAATATTCTTCCGGGTGATGAGATAAAACTTAATGGCTTTTCCAGATTTATGGGGGCTATCTATGGTCGAACCAGCCGTCAGAAGATGATCGGCGAAGGAACCCAAGAAAAGCCGGGCTATATTGCTCATCAACGTCTTGCCAGTGAATTAGCCAGCGGTTTAACTCGAGGGTCGGGATTATTTAGCGACCCGGAAAAGTTGACCTCAACCCTTCCCGAAAATGTTAGTATTGACCAGGTAAGAAAGGCACTCCACTTTTTAGCCGAATCCAAAGCCCGAATTGATTTGACAGCCGAGACCAACCGCCGCTTTATCCGTTATGATGGTCAGCTGGTTGAGGCTCAACAACAAGAAATTCTCGATGGTGCCACTAAAGAAGTATTTGAGAGATTAAGCTTTTTATTTACTCAACGTCAGGATTTAAAAACTGAGTTTTTTAAGTTTGGTGTGACTGATTTCCGTTGTCTCTATGATCGGTTGGTCAGCGCCTATCAATATAATTTAACCGGGGATAATAAAGCGATGACACCAGATCTTCGTCAATTGGTTGATCTTTTAGGAACAGATGCCGCCAAAGGTTTTATAGCCGAGAAGCAGTCTCTAAAGAAACGAGACCGGGCATTTAAATGGTTACAGGTTGGGAAGGGAATACACCGAGCCGGTGGGGTAGCAACAACATCGTTGGTTACCGGCATGGCGGTGGCTGAAGCAAAACATCTTTTAACTGGTTCGCCCCCACCTTGGCCGTGGCGAGAACACCTGCCGACCGGGGCGGCGAAAATTGATAATGGTCCAGCTTTATCTAATACTGAATTGGATCGATTAAACGTTTCACTTCCTGCCGGGTATCATACGGTTGATAGTAATACTTTTGTTGATGATCACGGCATCACCCATCACTGGTCGGATATGGAGATAGTTGACGCCAATCATAATGGGGTTATGGAATCTGGAGAAGCCTTATTACTTAGAGATAAAAATACCCATGAAGTTTTATTCAACCTAGCCCATGACGCCGGTAAAGATATTACTGGCGGGCAAACTGATATTTTTAAGCCCGATGTTACTACTCATGCTCAGGGATTGGATCTTGATCATAATGGCAGTATTGATGTACAGGTAAAAGTACCAGATAACACTCACTGGGTGCAAAACTCAGATGACAGCTGGAATCTGCAAGGAACAGACGTTCATAGTAATTCAATTACTTTGATCAGTAATGCTAAAATAGAGCCAAACGGTCATATAAGCGGTATTGACTATCAAGGCAACCACGTTGAATATAACCCATCGTCGGGTATCATGACTGGACCAGATGGTGGTGTGATGGGGGGGAAGGACCTTTGGCAGTCGGCTGCTAACTATCGAGTGGTTCATGCCGGTAGTGAAACGGCCATTCCAATCAATAATTATACTTACTCTACTGGCGATACCGCTCATCCTTCTTGGGGAGTGAAGTTTGCTTTCCCGGACAGCGCTGTTCATAATCCGAATACGGGCGTTACCGAGTATTTGCATACTGCGGCTGAGAACGGACGGCTGGGTTTATTGCTTCAAGTTCCTCATTATGGTCCTCAAGGTAAAGACGTTTCCATCTTTGTTCCCGCCCATTTTGACAATACTTTGCATCAATATGTAGTGGACTTTAATCCAACAGATCAGACGACCATGATCGCTCTGCCCGACGGTTCTCACATTAGTATGGCCAATCTGTCCCAAATTTTTCTCAACGAAGAAAAACTGGCTCAACACGGGATAGAGGGATCACTAGGTTCAGAAACATGGTATGAAGGGAGACAGTTTTTTAACTTAGCTAATCCTGATGGGTTGATAGGTCATCAAGGTCGGATTTTAGGCGGTTATTTTGATACCGGTTCAAAAGCGACCGACTATGGATTTGTGGCGGCGCCGGGTCAAGCACAGGGCGCTTTTATTGCTACTCACGCAATCCATGGTTCAAGCCAGATTGATTTAGGCCCAGGAGAAATTCCGCCAACCCAAATTACCGAAGTTAATATTAATTCAATCAGTGAATTACTACCCGGAAAAATTGGTTATCAACTGGCACCTGAACTGTTACCAACCCAGCCGGGTGATTTTTCTGTCGGCGTTTTACCGACGCCGTTTACCAGTTATGCTGAAGTAGGTGGTGTAAAGGAGACGAGCACATTTAAACAAGCCACCGCTCCGGCTCAACCACCACCGCCGCCGCCTCGACCGGTTCCGCCGACTCCCGCGGAAGATGAAAAAAAGAAAAAAGACGAGCTAGAAAGACAAGCTTATCTTCAAAGTAGAGAAAGAGGTCGAGCGGAACTCGATAGGGATTTACAGCTTGTCAAAACAAAAGGGGCGCTGAGCGAAGACGAGTTTAAAACAAGATGGTTAAAAACACCAGCCGAGGCGGAAGCCGATAAAGATAATACGGTAAAAAATGTTTATATTGAAATATTGCTGGAAGAAGCGGTGTTTAATGAGGTGTTTATGTCTTTACCCGCCGAAGATAGAGCCTTCCTAAAAAAAATAGAAGAGGAGTCTAAAAAGGAAGGTTTTAAATTAAGTCCCGAGGATGAACAAAGATTGACTCAACTACAAAAGCAAATACACGAAAAGGCTCAAGAGCTACTGGCCGGATCAGATGATAAAAGAAATGAGTTTAGAGCAAAGTTTGACGCCTGGGAAGCGGAAGCAGCCAAGCCAACGTCATCAACGCCAGCGCCAACAGACAATCGTAGTAATATTAATGAAGGTAATATTAGAATTCAACTTGCTCAAAGACAGGCAGAGCTTAATAATTTAGAAGCGCTAATTAGATTTAAAAAAGGTAAACAAAATAAGGATAAAAAACTAAGGGAAGAAGTACCAGATGATGAGAAAAAAGCCGAACAGCTCAAACAAGAAATCGCCGCGCTTGAGACGAGTCTTAATGTTTCACTACCTACTGAAATGGAAACTAAAATGGTGATCAGCGATGAAGAGTGGAAAAAATTACCGGTCCTTAAACCCGGAGATCTTAAATTTAATAAGGAACAAATAGGTAGTGTTGTCAAAAGCGGAGCAAGCAATGCATTCATTGTAGAAATAGGCCTTCAACAAAAAAAAGCCCCTTATGAAGTATATGATTATGATATGGAGAAAAAGAAGTTTAGGCTTCGTAAGCTTTATCCTGGTGCCCCGACGCTTACACTGATTGCTCCCAATGGCTCGGTTTTTGACGTCAAAGCTGATGCTGGTTATGTCCTTGATTTTGACGAAAACTATTTTATTATCGATAATGTGTTCTACTCTTTGTTTGAAAACTCGGTTTTAATAGCAGTTACAGATCAACAAAAGATTAAAGAATTAAAAAAGAAAATTGAAAAACGAAATTGACAAATTTTATAAATTCCATTAATCTAAATCTATGACCGATCAAAATTTAGCCGCAAACAATATTGCCGATGAGAAATTATTAGAGGAGTTTGTCGACCGATTAATTAAGGAAAAAAACAGCCCTTATGTCAAAGATGAGAATCGGAACGAGGTGAAAAAAATGCTTTTGGATGACGTTGCTGATGCTATTAACCGTAAATTGGTTGCTCAGTTAACCGATAAACAAGTTGATGAGTTAAACGTCCTTTTAGAGAAAAAGGTTGCCGATGAAGAACTAAACGGTTTTTTTAAAAAAAATATTAACAATCTTGATCAGATAATAGCCCAGGCTTTGACTGATTTTCGCGCCGGCTATTTAACGGTCAGTTATCAACCGAAAAAAGACGATTCCGATCTCCCGCCACCAGCTCCAGTCAATAAGTAAACCCCGTAACCCCAAGTTTACACTCGGGGCATTTTCACGGTCACTCCGTGATGAACGCTCATTCATCTCTGGGTTTACACCCTGAGCATTCTGGTTACGAGGTAAACCACAAATATCCAGCACCCACCGTTTTATTTGAAGTAGCGATTAACAATAAAAGCAAGAGCGACCATGAAGATGATAATTCCAATTAAGTAGCCAGTTAATGGATTAATCATAAGATTAATTTTTTGGATGTAATATATAACTCATAAAATATCCTAATACTAAAATAATTAACCCAATGATTGTAATATCCCAGGAAAATTTCTTACCCGCAATGAACTGTCCAAATAATGTTGTTCCAACACCAAGATTAGTTAAATCTAATATTTTATCGGAATACAACCGTCTTAAAGCTTTATTAGTTTTCGATTTCACTTTATTTTAATGAAGTTTAAATTAATATTCAATATTATTTGGGAAGATCGGGTTTGTCAACGGATTGTACGCTACAAAAGGTAGTTTTTAGACAGTTATAGTACAGAGAAAATTGTTTAATATATCTTGATTAAAATCACCGAGGAAGGAGTAATTATTTTTTTGTCATTTTTTCAATCTGATCGTGAGTGGTAAATTGAATTCCAACCTCTCCGGCAAAAGGATCATTGATCTTCCAGTCGCTGGCAAATTTGTCAAAACCTTTTTCAAACAAGAACTTTAGTTGGGGCGGCAGATTGGGGTCACCGCTGCGATATTTAGCCCCCCAGCGGGCCATTGACAAAAGAAATGTCCACATAACACAGTTATTAGCTTCGCCAGTTTGATAAGCCGATGTTTTTAATCTACTAACATATTCTGAAGACATCATTAATGGATCCGAACCGATGGTTAAATCGTAACTACCATTGACAAGCATTTTTAATGATTGCGGGGTAACGATAATATCAAAATAATCCCAGGTAGTTGAATCATTCCAATTAATTTTGCCTCCTTGTTCTTCTGGTTTGCCTGTTTTGATAATCGTCCGGATAATCGGTTCTTTTTGATCACCTTTCATTGGATCATAAACCAATAAAGTTAACTGCGGTTTATTATTAACAACTTCTTTCTTTAACACTTTAAGGAGTAGAGTTTCGTGGCCACCGGCGTTGGTCTCACCAGATCTGACGCCCACCCAAGGCAGACCATATCGATTTGCTAAAGATGAAGCAGAAAAAACCTGAAAATCTGCATTATCTTTTATTTGAATTTGGGCATTATCAAATTCTCCTTCTGCAGGAAGGATAATAAATTTTCCTAGTCTATCTATTGATCCCTCTTTATTTATTTTTTTTCTAACCATTTTCAGCCAGGAGTCAAAATAGGTTTTATTTTTTTCATAAGTCAATGTCTCAGCTCGGGCCTGCGGATCGGCGGCAATCATGTCTTCAACTGAAATTTCTAGCGTCGGTTCCTCGATATTTATTTGGGCTAAAATTTCTTCATCGGTCATTTCTCCCTTCTCTTTTTCTTCTCGTAACTCCTCTTGAATTTGGATAAGAGGGGATTCTTCTTCAATCTTTTCCAAATTCGCTTCGGTGACATGAATAGTTTCTGATTCGGGAACTGTTATTTGGGAGAACTTTTCTTGTAGGTCTTGTTGACAATTATGACAATAAAAATTTTGATCAAGATATTTTATTCTATCTTGAGTAATTTTAATAAAATCAAGTGGGACCCGATTTCCTTGCTTCATACAACAACCAGGATTTTTACAGTGAGCCCCAGAACCAAGAATAGTTTCAAAATCAAGATTATCTTTACCGCGTCTTTCTGAAGCAAGGCCAAAGACATGGCCGGCTTCATGAGCGATTTCTGTTTTTATAACATCATTTCTTAAATTATTATCAGCGACTCCGTTCCAAATTCGAGACAGAGAGATAACAGTTCCAATATCTGGAAGAGCGCTGCCAACAACAAAATTTATTTTTTTACTTCCCCCGGGATAGAGATCTTTATTGGTAAAAACAAAAGCATGATGGGGTTTTTCTATTTGAGTTGGATCGAGACGCATTCTTAATCCCATTGTGTCTACATCCCATTGACTATTTCGTTTGGTGACATTAGTAAAAAAAAGTTTTGGAGGAGCCTCTGACTCGAGAATGAATTCGGGCGGCAAACCTACTTGGGAAAAAACTTCTTTTAATGTAGCTCTAATTAACTCTTTTTGTTCGAGAGAAACATCTTCATCAAAATAGATTATTGCCGGGATGTGATAGGGTCTTTCTTTATCTATGACTCTTGTTTTTTCTTTTGATCCATCTTCCTTAACTATATCAACGACTAAGGGATGGTTGGTTGTACCGGTTACCAGCCAGGTTTCAGGAGTAATAACTTTAGTTTCTATATCTTTAAATTTAACTTGTTTTTCTTTTCGATCGTTGATTTTGGTTGGTTGAGGTGGTTTAGGTAGTTTTTTCCACGGGTCTATTAGTAAAGATTTTTTTGACTCCGTTAATATTGTAGCTAATGGTGGGATAGCTTTTCTTTTTTCCAAACTTTCTATACCTGTAAGCCACTTTAATAATCTTTCTTCATCCGCGTTTAGCCAGT
>PEUF01000053.1:12095-12311 GCA_002780795.1 Candidatus Roizmanbacteria bacterium CG02_land_8_20_14_3_00_36_15
ACAGTTTTCGTTTCATTTACCTGATCGATTAACTCCTGTTTTTTTCCGGTGATATTAATTTTCATCTGGGCTTCAATTGCCGCCTCAACCAGTTCGGCAGAATTTCCACCAAAAATATTCGCCAATTTTTTAATTACTAACAAAGACTCTTGCCACACCTCTTTGGCAACCGAAGCGGTTGCCAAAGGTTGGCCGAATGAGCTAATTACATCATCA
>PEUF01000053.1:12328-12510 GCA_002780795.1 Candidatus Roizmanbacteria bacterium CG02_land_8_20_14_3_00_36_15
CGAGGTAGTGTTGGGTTGGTTTTTAAAATAACGGTTATAGATTTTATCCGCTTCACTTTCAGTAAAATTATCCCAGTTAACATCTATTGCAGTTAGTTTCGACAGGATTTGTTTACGGTTTTCGTTATTTTGATTAACAAAGTCCATTAGTCCTTTCTGCCAAGCGAGATACTGATTATCAA
>PEUF01000022.1:0-3226 GCA_002780795.1 Candidatus Roizmanbacteria bacterium CG02_land_8_20_14_3_00_36_15
TCGGATTCAACTTAGAATTCAGGTATTTGGTACTTCGTTAAAAGAGGCCAGCCAATTTTATTCCCGGTATCGAAGAAATTTAGTCATTGGTTATATGAGTTCAAAAGACTTGCTAGGAAAATATAAAGCGATTACTAATAACTCCGAAACTATTGATCAACTACTCAACGCGTATAGGAACGACTATCTAGCTGATCGTATCGGAGTCAATCAAGGACTGATTGATCTAGCTGATAGATTAAAAGAAAAATATTCTCTTTATATTCTTACTAATACGATAGAGATTCATGACCAAGAGGCGCTAAAACTACATATCTATGAACATTTTTTACATGTTTTTAAATCATATGTCAATCATATATATAAACCAGAGGTAGAGTCATATTTATATGTCGTTAATAAAATAAAAGCCCAGCCGCAGGAATGTCTCTTGATTGATAATTCGGTAGAGAATATTCAAGGAGCGGAAAAAGCGGGACTAAAAGGAATCGTTTATCGAAGTATCCCTCAATTAAAGGTAGAACTGAAGAGTTTTGGCGTCAAAATTTGATATACTTTACGGTAAAATTAGGAACCGTAGTTCACCGGTCAGAACGCGACTCTTATAAAGTCGATGTAGGAGGTTCGACTCCTCCCGGTTCCACATTGCAGAGGTAGCCAAGGCGGTCACGGCGGGGGTCTGAAAAACCTCAGATGTCAGTTCGATTCTGACCCTCTGCACTCAATTAATGCTTTAATAACCTCATGTTCTCTTTGAAGCGGATTAAGTAATTTTTAGTTTGGAATTTGAAATTTTTAATGATCCACGCTCACACTTGTACACCTCCGCGGTGGTAAGAAGCAATTTATACAATCTTTCGTAACATTTTTAAGTAAAAGCAGCAGGAAAAAGTGATAAAATCTAAATATTCGTATGACCGATATTGGATTTGACGAACCGATTAGAGCAGATTTTATCGATCCTTTTTGGTTGAGTCATAGCAAAGAAATACTTGGTATTAGAAAGGCAATAAATTTTCCTAAAACATCGATGGGAAAACAAATTGCCGTTAACCAAGAAAGAACTCCTGTTTTTCTTGCATATAATAGATTGTCAGAAATATTACCATCGATTATTTCCATAATAGAATATGATGAAATTTTTACAAAACAAGGTGATGAGTTTTTTAAAATCCCATTAATCAAAGAGCGCTAATTAAAGCATTTGCTCTTGTGGTCGAAGATGCTATTAAATTTCCCCAACAACCGGAACAACTAAAAAATTATGACGATTACCTGCCTTTTTTTAATACCTTGATTCAGAAGTTAAAGTTGTTTGACTCTGAGGTTGAAAAAGGAACGGTTTATCACAACATCATAAATTCCTTAGTGGCCGTATTTTCGCTGTCAGTGAATCAAATACCAAGCGTAAAAAATTTTTTAGTAAAAACAGATAAATTAAGAGATAGAATAAAAAGTCATTTACCTGTTTTCGAAGAAAAGGATTCAGGTAAACAACTTCAAGCCATGGTCGAGATGATTAAGTGGCAAAAATAACGGGCTAATCCTGAAAAATATTCCATCCTGCTATATGAAACCAACTCCGAAGTGAAATTTTTGTTTGAGTATCCTACTAAATAACTCAATCGTTACATTACTACACCGTTACATAGTTAATAGATCAAATCTAATTTATCGAACTTTATAGATCTAAGTTTTTATAGCATGTAGTCTACAGACAGATAAATATTCATCTGTATAATTCTAACTAAGGGTTTATTTTTTCTTTAACTTTTCTTCGATACTCATGTCTAAAAATTCTGCTAAAGATATACCAGCGGCGTTGAGTTCTTTTGGAAAGAGTGATTTTGAGAGCAACCCCGGGAAACTATTGATTTCTAATACATAAATATCATTACCTTTTTTTATCATATCGACCCTAGAATGGTTTTTTGCTTTTATTGCTTGATAGACTTTTATAGCGTTTTGCTGCAAAGCTAATTCAACTTTTTTTTTATGGGTGCCGGATAGATTTCTTCAGCTTTACCAGTGACATATTTAGCCTCATAATCAAATAATTCATTTTTTGATCTAATCATGACAACCGGCAGAGCTTTTGGATTTGTATAAGGGCCGACAACGCCGACGGTAAATTCTTCTCCTTTAATATATTCTTCAATTAGTACTTCGCTAGAAAAATCAAAAGCTTGTTTAATCGCAGCTAATAAATCCTGTTCATTTTTCACTAAGTTAACGCCATAGCTTGCGCCATTAGCAGACGGTTTAACAATTAAAGGATAAGATAAATGGTTTAGGTCCTGACTTTCTTTATTAATTTCTACGCTTTTGGGAACGAGTAAACCATGATAGGTGAGAACTGCTTTGGTAAATTCTTTATCAAAGGCAATGACAGAACTACTTAGTTCAGGACTTAGATAAGGAATTCCGGCGAGATCGAGTAACCCAAGGATTTTGCCATCTTCACCAAATTCGTTATAAATAGTAATAATAGCAACATCGAACATTTTTTTTATGTGTTTGATTGATGAAGTACTTAATAGATAAATATTGGAAACTCTCTTATGATTTTTTATCTTTTCAAAAGAAATATAATTAGGTTTTTTACTAAGCTTTTTTTGGGAAATTATTAGCCTTTTTGGGATTAGGTCGTCAATAAGGGCGATAGATATATGATATTTTTTCGGGTCAAGATTTTCCAGTAAATTTAATACGGTACTATTTGATCCGGTGCTAGTTCTGATATTTGTGGCGGTGATAATGACTAAGCGGATGCGGTTAGACATATATTTAGATAGTAATTATACTAAAAATCTTTTCACGCCAAAGCTGTCATCTCCAAAATTTAACTCGTATAGCACGAGTAACTACGGATTGTTGCGATAGGTAACGAATAAAGTGAAGCACTCCCCGAGCTTACGCTCGGAACATCAGCCCGAACAGGGTTTCTGAGTGCGAAACCCTGTACCGTCCCGACTTCAGTCGTGGACTGGTACATGGGTAAATATTTTTATATAGCTTCTTATGATCGAAGATAAAAATTACTGCGGATTTTTAATTCGAGTTTTGAAATTTGAAGAAATGACGGCAAATATTAAATTTGAAATTATTAATACTGGTATTAGATATATTGAGTCGTCAGGCCAAAAAAGTTGGAGTTGAGGCGAAACGAAAGAGAAGGGGAAAAACCAGAGGTTGCCGATGATAATTGTTTTTTGAAAAAAATCGA
>PEUF01000022.1:3239-30489 GCA_002780795.1 Candidatus Roizmanbacteria bacterium CG02_land_8_20_14_3_00_36_15
AAAAAAATCGAGGAGAAAATGAGAAAAAGCCCCGATTAAAATAAATAGGAAGACTATTTTCCTTTCTTTTTCCCGGAAGAAAAAAGACAGGCTGTAAGTAAAAAGGATAAGACAGAAAGGAGTATGGATGGCCAGCTGATACCAGTAGATCAGTGATAAATTGAAATTAAATACTCCTAAACTTCTTCCCAATAGATCGGGCAGAAGGGCACCAATTAGGATAAAAATAGTATTTTTTGGAAACCATTTTTTGGCGGGATAAACAAAAAGAGCATGGGTTACTAAATCAGGCATAGAAATAAATTTTCAATTTTTAATTTCAAAAATTTTCTTTTTAGAGTTGAACCGGTAGATTTGGAAAAACCAATAAGCAACTATAATTATAGGTATTATTGACAGAATAACTCTATATGTCCTTATGTTAGAAGTATGAGACTGAGATAATTTTAAGGAGCCGCCGGCTAAATAGACCGCTTCTCCGGCAATTGAATAATTGATTTTACCCTGACTTAATTGTCCAAAAACTTTGATGGGTTCCTTATCAATCTCGACATAAAAATAATTATCTTTTATTTCTGTGATCTTACCGCCGAAGTTAATTTTTTTGCCAATAAATAGCTTTGGCTGTTTTTTCGCCTCTTTGTAACCAGGATAATAAATAGGACCTTTTAGTTGAGCGTAGCAAACTAAAATCCATATGAAAAAAATAGGAACGAGGATTTTATATATTTTATATTTATCGTTAAACATTTTTTATAATTTTATCAATTTTCAAATGGTAAAGGTGTAATATGCCCCTTTGCTTTCAAATTGCAAAGGTATAATACCTAACGGAGCTTTGATTTTTAAAAGTTATTTTGACTATAGTTAGTAATCTAAACTCTCATTTGAAAGCTACGGTAGGTATATACCACTTTATCTCAAAAGCAAAGCGGAGTGGTATACGCTTCCGCTTAAAATATCCTATAATATAGCTATGGTTAAAGGACAATCATCACAACCATTTAGAGTCTTGACCAAAATGATTGAGTTTGGCAACCTGACGCCGGCTCAAGGCGTGCAGCATTATGTTTTAGAAGGTCCAAGAGAACATACACGACTGATTCCTTTAGTGATGGTTGGGCTTTTTCCACAACTAGTTGCCGATGATCTAATTACTAAGATGCTGACGGCAGTTAATCTTGGACAGAGTTATGTTCCTCAATATTGGTCAAAAATATTAAGGTTAACGCTTCCAGATATGATCGTTGATCCAAGACTCAACCGAGAAGAATTTATTAGAGAAATGGCTCAAATAAACGATTGGCCGCTGATTATGCTCAGCTTTAGTCTAACTTATAGAACTCTTCATTACTCTGTTACACTTCATTGGATTGACGATTGTTTACCTCAAGAGGCGCTAAGATTATTACAGACAAAAGCGAGAAAAAATGATAAAATCGTATAAAGGTTGGAATGCTTTTAAGAAATTATTTGCGGTGGTAGTTCAGCGGTAGAACGTCTCCTTGCCAAGGAGAAGGTCGTGGGTTCAAATCCCATCCGCCGCTCACGAGCGGACTTTCAAGACGAAGATAAATTTAAGAGGATTACTTTAGTCCGCAAGCTTTAAGGATTTCTGCATTTCTAAAAAGAAGCATACGATTAGTTGTGTACGATAAACCTTTATTAGGTTGAATCTCAAACCCTAAATAAATAACTTCAACCTTTCTTTTTCGAGTCTCTTGAACTGCCGGTTGTAAATCAGAATCAGAGCTACAGAGAATCGCGGTTTTAAGAAGTTTATCAGCGGCCATGGCTACCAAATCAACCGCTATTTTTACATCAACGCCTTTTTCCCGAAAGATTATTTTTGTTTTACCATTAACAGATACCTTTTGACCACGAACATTACCGGCGATTAAAAATTCAAATTTTTGATGTAGTAAGGTATTTCTTAATTTTCTTTGAGTTTTTAAGAGCCTTTCTGATTTTTCTTTAGTTTCTGGATGGAAGTGAAGCTTAGCAGCATAGAATATTTTTCTAGTTATTTTGTATTCTTGAAGTGGATTCCGGAAAATTTTATTAAAATCTAAAGAGGTAATATCTACTTTATTACCTTTGGGGTGTTTTTTTAATACGTCTTCGATCTTATGGATGAAATTTTCACCATCGATAAAAAGAATTGCATGATCCATTACCTTTTATTATACATAAAAAAACCTCAGCGGACTTGCGTACGGGCTGAGGCGTTTATGTAAATAATATACTTTATTCATCTTCGAAAGTCAATATCTATAGTTAGAGCAAAATCATACCAGACTAAGACAACGTCAACGCCTCGGTAAAGACAATTTTTACGAAGAAGGTGTTGACATTTAAATTTTTCAAGATTTAGAGTATAATTACGATCAAAATGACTAGTAAAAGTAGGGAATACTTTACTTCCCTTATAGTCAATTCGAAAAACTTAAATAAAAAAGAAAAAGATATTTTAGTGAGAAGACTACGGGGGTCGACTCTGGCTCGGATTGGTCGTCGTTATAAACTGACAGCTGAGCGAATTAGACAGATTGAAGAAGGGGCATTGATTAAGCTGGGTAAGAAGATTTCCCAACTTTTGTTATTTGACTAAATTGAAAAAATTGCTACTATGTGCTTCTTAAAACCTTTGCGAGTTAAAAAAATAGTTGGTAATAAAATAATCCTTGAGAATAAAATTAAGGCGATCGCCGACAAAAAAGTTGGTAAACTTAAAATTGGCGATAAGGTAATGGTTTATGGAAATTTGATTATTGAAAAGGTAAATGACAAACAAAAAAAGTCTTGATAAAGGGATTATTTTTGCTCTGCTGACTGCGATTATTTCAGGGATATCAATTTTTTATGCGAAGATAGCCGTTGTTAAGATTTCTCCTCTTGTTCTGACCACCTCAAGAAATTTGTGGGTCGCTTTTTTATTTCTCGTCTATTTTATTTTCAGCAAAAAACTAAAAAATATAAAAGCATTAAAAAAAAATGAGTTAATTAATTTAACTTTAGTTGGTCTAATCGGCGGCGCCTTGCCTTTTTATCTTTTTTTTACCGGTCTATCGGTGATCGGGGCTCAGACCGCTAATTTTATTCATAAATCCCTGTTTATCTGGGTTTCATTATTGGCTTATATATTTTTGAAAGAAAAACTAAATTTAAATTACTGGTTAGCTTTCATTTTGATATTTATTGCTAATTTTTTTCTTATGCCTTTCAAATTTGATTTTAGTAGAGGCGAGTTAATGGTCTTTTCGGCGACTCTGCTTTGGGCGGCTGAAAATATATTAGCCAAGAAAATATTGTCAAGAGTTTCTTCGGAAACAGTCGGGTTATTCCGAATGACTGTCGGATCGTTAATTCTTCTGCTTTTATTATCTATAAATAGCCAACTAAATCGACTATTGGCAATTAATAATCAACAATTAGTAGCTATAATTCTTGGAGGTTCAATCTTATTTTTCTATGTTTATTTCTGGTACAAAGCGTTAAAGTATGCTCCGGCGAGTTTGGTAACGTTGATCCTAACTTTTTCGGTTGTCGTAGGGAATATTTTAACTGGAAGTTTTACAAATATCAGGATTTTGCCCAAAGAAATATTATATTCAACCCTTACTATCATCGCATTAATCTCGATTTTAACCTCTTTTTATACTAAACATAGAATATCGAAATCAAAGATTTTTAATATTTAATTTTTCTTCAATGAGTAAAAACGGTCTTCTTCTCTGTGCTAAATATGCGGTTGCCCCTAACCTTTTCGGTTATTGTGGGCCGGATGAAAACAAAAACATTGTCGATCATCTGAAAGAAAATCAACAGGATAAAGAACTAACTGTTTTATTAAAAGATTTTGAAACCCTTTATCCATATCTTCAACTAGTCGCTCGGGAAAATCAAATTAATAATCCTTTTGATGAGCGCGTCGTCGAGGCTTATTGGCTGGGGAACCGTTTATTAGAAAAGGTTAAAAGTGGAGATTACCTGGCATTTTTGGAGGAAAAATTAAATTTACATAAGACGATAAGCAGCAATAAACTTTTTAAAATAAAGTCAAAAGTGCTGTTGGCGAGATTTCTTCCCAATCACACGTTTCATGTTTTTAATATTTTTAAAAGAAGTGACCGAGACATAAGTTTCCAGACACTTAAAACTATGGATGAATGTCGGATCGGATGGGGAAAAGTAATTCAAATATACAAATCAAAAATTAAAAATATCGTTGTTAAAACTAAATCACTGTTTACTGATGAGAATAATCGATTAAATCTGGGAGAACCGGTTCTTAAAGTTATTAAGGTAGACTACCGTGGCAAACAGTTCATCAGAGATCTGAAGACCGGTGATTGGGTGAGTTTTCATTGGGGAATGATATGTGATAAGTTAACGTTACAGCAGGTAAGAAGTTTAGAGTCCTATACTCAGAAGGCGATAGACTTCTACAATTTTTAATTCAAAATTCAAAGTGCAAAATTATAATTCAAAATTAAGAATCTATGTCTTCGGGAATTTGTTAGTTAAAGAAGATTCATCATCATTAAAGTTGTTACCGGAATTACAAAAAAAATTTCCTAAAATAGAGTTTATTGTTGTTGACCCGAATGAAAATTTTCCGCCAGCCGGAGAGAAAGATTTAATAATTCTCGACACAGTCTTAGGGATTAAAGAGCCGATGATTTTAAATTTAGATAATTTTCAAAAACAGGGGAAAACGCCGGTTTCTCCTCATGACTATGATTTGCTTTTTCATTTGTTACTGCTTAAAAAAATCAGAAAGTTAAATAAAGTAAGAATTATTAGTATACCAATTAAGCGCAGAGGCACCCAAAGTTATTTTAGAAAAATTACCACGTTTTTAGGAAGCTCGATACCGTCCCGCTGAGCGGGAGATATCTTCATCTCCATTTCACTTTTAAAAAATGGGCGGCACAGGACATGCAGGGATCAAAGGCACGGATAAGTTTTTCCACCTCGTTGACAATCTCTTCTTTTGTTTTACCTCCGGCAAGTAAGTCTTCAACCAACTGATAGATAGCTTTTTCCATGACAATTTGATTTTGGCCGGTGGGAACGATGATCTCACCTTTTTTGACTGTTCCGTCATTATTAAAATTCAGTTGATAGTAAAGCGTTCCTCTTGGCGCCTCGATCACGCCAATTCCGGTTGTTTCGAAAAAATTGATTTTAGGCGGAGCTTCCAAGTCTATTTTTTCCAATCTGTCAATTAGGTCAATGCTGCTATCGATCGCGTGAAGGATTTCGATTGCCTGGGCTAAATTGTTATGGAATAAATTGGTAGAAGGAAACAAATTGAGACAGTCGGCCAGATCAATTTTTGTTTTTTGATTGAGTCTGTCTCGGCTGATATTTAATCGGGCTAGAGCGCCGACCATCAGATAGTTACTATCAAACATAAAACCTCGGGCTTGGGAGTAAGGGATAATCACGCCTCGCAGATGATCACCGAGATTTTTTTCCTCAATTGTTTTTCCCTGAGAAGTTTGAATAAATCCTTCTAAAAAAGAAAAGTCCGGCGAAACCAAACCACTGAAGGTAATCGGATAATTAAATTTAAGAATAAACGGTGCTTGGGTGAAAATCTTAACTAATTTTATAATTCTCGGCCTAACCTCAAGTAGTTTTGGTTTTAGGCTTTTGATTTCTTCGATTTTCGGCAGTTTTAAAAAACCACCGATGGTCGGATAAGGGGCGTGAACTGAGCGGCCGCCGACGACAATCGATAGTTGGTTACCAACTTCCTTAACGGCGAAAGTATCGTCCAATAGTTGGTGCTGAATCGGGTCATTTTCATCAAAATCCAAAATAGAGTTTTTGCCATAAACATCAGGCAGGGAAAAAATATAAAGATGAAGAGCATGATCACGGATGATCAGGCCATAATAAAGCAGTTTTCTTAATAACATTGTTTGGGCTGATGGAATGATATTAAAAGCTTTTTCCACCGCCTCAATTGAACATAAAAGATGGGCGTTGGAACAGGTGCCACAGATGCGTGCTACCAGTTGAGGAATAGCGGTTGCGGGTTTACCTTTGATTGCCTGAGTGTAAAATCTTTTCCATTCGGAGATAGAGAATTTTAGGTCTTCAATTTTCTTATCTCTAACTTTGATTTGTAAAGAGGCAGCTCCTTCAATTTTGGAGATCTCCTCAAGATTAATATCAAAGTTTAGATCAGAATTTGGGTCGTGCATAGAATTTAAACTCAAAACTCAAAAGGCAAAAGTCAAAAGAACAACTCAAAAGTAAAAAGTTATTAATAAACTTTTGAATTTTAACTTGAATTTTTAAATTTTGAATTTTAACTTATTTCTAGATATTTTTCCATCATTCTAAGAAAAATTTCCTCATTCATCGGGCAGCCCGGGATTAATTCATCAACTTTAACAACTTCGGACAGTTTAAGAACTTTTTCTTTGTATTTGAATTTGTCTAAAATCGGCTTAATTTCATCTAAATTTTCCCGGTTAAAAAAGTTGCGTTGGTTTGAGGGGGAGCCGACGCAGGCGCAGGAGCCGACGGCGATCAAAATATTGGTTTTTTCTCGAATTTTTTTTAGCTTTTCCTCTTGCCGATCTGAACTGATTGCTCCTTCAACAAAAGCAACATCCATTTTCTGCAACTCTCCATTAGTTTCGCGGCGCAGGGCCCGGGCGTGGACAAAATCAATTTTTTTCAACCAGTCTTGGTAATGTTGATTGAGAAGTTCGATAAAAAGGATGGTTGAGTCCTCGCAGCAAGTGAAACTAAACCAACCGACACGAAGTTTTTTGTCCATATTTATATTATATATACTCATCTTTATAAAACTTGTGATAAATTGTCTGTTAGGTGGCAGAAGTTTTAGGGCTCCCATTAAGGTGCAGCAATTTTTCCAGCCTGTCGCTGGTTGCGAGCATTAATGGGGAAAAAACTTCTGACAGAATCTAACAAATAGTTAATAACTACTTCTAATTTTTCACTTGCAATTTCAAAAAACCTTAAGTATCATTTTCTCAACATGACTTACTAAAAGATTAACGACTTCCCAATTTCTTACTTTTATTATTAATTAATCTTTTTATCAATGAAAAACTTAAAAAAAATCGACCCAGAAATTGCCGAGTTAATAAAAGCGGAAGAAAAACGGCAAAAAGAGACATTAATGTTGATTCCCTCAGAAAATTATGCTTCGTTCGCCGTGATGGAAGCCTTGGGTACGGTATTAACCAATAAATATTCTGAGGGTTATGCTAATGCTAGATATTATCAGGGTAATAAAATAATTGATCAGATTGAAATGTTGTGTATCAAAAGAGCAAAAAAGCTTTTTGGCGTTCCATTTGTCAACGTACAACCCTATTCGGGTTCACCGGCCAACACCGCGGTATATTTTGCTTTGCTTGAACCCAAAGACAAAATTATGGGCTTATCTTTAGCTAGTGGCGGTCACTTGACTCACGGTGTTCCTAAGGTGACTTTTTCGGGGAAGTATTTTACAAGCGTACAATATGAAGTCGATAAAAATGGCTTGATTAATTACGATTCTTTAGAGAAACTTGTTCTTAAAGAAAAACCAAAACTAATTATCGCGGGAACAACCCACTATCCCAGAAAACTTGATTTTAAAAGATTCGCTGAAATTGCTGATAAAGTAGATGCTTTATTGATGGCCGACGTTTCTCATGTAATTGGTTTGATTATTGCCGGAGTCTATCCAAATCCGATACCTTATGCTCATGTAGTGACAACAACCACTCACAAAACCCTCAGAGGGCCAAGAGGCGCAATAATCATGGTTACAGCCAAAGGACTAAAAAGAGATCCTCTGATGGGCGAGAAGATTAATAAAGCAATTATCCCCGGTTTACAAGGAGGACCACATAATCATGTAACGGCCGCATTAGCAGTTGCTCTAAAAGAAGCAAGCAAACAAAGTTTTGTTCTTTATAACAGACAGATAGTTAAAAATGCCCAGGTTTTAGCAACAGAGTTAATAAAAAAAGACTACGAATTAATGAGTAACGGCACCGATACTCATGTGATGGTTATCGATTTGAGAAAACAGCAAATTTTAGGCAATACCGCCGCTGAAGCGCTTGAAGAAGCAGGTATGGTTTTAAACAAAAATAAAGTTCCATTTGATCCCAACCCCCCCTTTTATCCATCAGGTATTAGACTGGGAACACCTGGAATTACCAGCCGAGGGATGAAAGAAAAAGAAATGAAACAATTAGCCAGGTGGATTGACGAAACATTAAGATCAGTCCAAGAAACAAAAAACCGGTTAAGAATAACCATTGATTTGGAAAGAAAAAGATCAGTAAGAGAAAAAATAATTAAATCAACAGAATCCTTAAAAAATATTAATAGGAAGGTGGTGGAACTTTGTCGCAAATTTCCGGTAAAAAAACTCTACTAAAACTTTTCAGAAAAGATATTTTCTTTAGCAATACCTTTTTCAATTAAATATTGTTTAAGCGATTCGACAACATCACGACTGGCGCAAAGATAATAGTCAAAGTTGTTGATGAATTGTTTCATTGTTACATTGCTACATTGTTTTATTAATTGACTATTAAATTTTTGCCAAACATCGTTGATTCGTCCGAGTTTAAAATATTTTTTGTTCTCATCTTTGATTTTTGATAGATCGGTTTCCCGGGAAAGACAGATAAAAAATTTAAATTGCTGATTGTTAATTGACAATTGTTTAAGCTCATCAAGAAGGCAGATGTCTGAGAAGTGGCGCAGCCCCCAGAACAGATATAGTTTTGGTTGCGTCAACTTTTTCTCCATCTTAAGACAGGAAGTAATCATTGAATATAAAGGCGCTAAGCCAGTAAATGTAGCCAGAAAGATTTTATCCCGTCTGTTTTGTTGAAGTTTAAAAGCACCGGCCGGTCCTTGAAACTCTACCTGATCTCCCGATTTTAAATTAGTGAGATAGGTTGAGGCAACGCCGTCGGGGATAATCTTTACCAGCAATTGCACACTCTTTTTATTTTCTTCTGAGGAGAAGATCGAATAAAGACGCGGCTGGTTGTTAACTTTTAAGATCAGGTATTGGCCGGCTTCGAACTCAATTTTATCGGGGTTAATTAAGTCAAAACTAAATAGAAAAACGTCGGCGGTCAACTGTTTTTTCTCCGTCAAAGATGCTTTAAATATATTAATCATAAATATAGTTTCAAAAATTATATAACAAACAAACACGACTTTTGTTATTATTTTTATATGACCTTAACCGAGCTATCTTATTATTCGCGCCGCGCTTTACCAATAGGAATCATTTTCTTATTAATTTTATTGATTCTTTTTTATCTTTTTAAACTTTTTTTTATTTATTTGAATTTAAATACCCACCGACAGGTATATACTAATCCTGTTTTTGGTAAGATTAGCTCTCCACAGCTTAAACAACCGTTAAAAACCGGTCAGTTAAGTTATATTCTTGACACGGTCGAAGGTACGCCGATCTCTGCTTCAGAGGCGGCCAAGGTTTATTTTCTTCCTTCTCCGACGACAAAATTCGGTTACCGGGAAAAAATATATCTGATAGCAAAAAATCTTGGTTTTGATACCACTAGCGCCAAATACACTCTGATAGGGAAAGAGGCGTCGTTTTCTGACCAAAAACAACAGTTAACAGTTGACATCACTAACTTTAATTTTTCCTATCAATATCAGTTTACCGGTGAAGAAGAGTTTTTTTTGAATAACTATCTACCGGCTAGTTCAGCGATTGAGAATCGATCCATTGATTTTTTAAAAAATCTTGATCGTTATCCGACCGAGCTGGCTCAAGGGAAAACAAACTTAATCTATTTGAAATTTGATCAACAGACGAAATCGTTGGCGGTAGTAGAAAATCCCAATCAAGCCAATATGATAGAGGTAGATTTTTACCGACCAGACATCGATTCGCTGCCAACGGTTTCTCCGTCATATTTTAACTCACAAAATTACTTAGTAATAATTTTTTTCGGTGAGGAATACAAAGTTCTAAAGGCTCAGATAAGCTTTTTTGAGAAATCAGAAGGAGAGTATGGTGTTTATCCGCTTAAAAGCGGAGAACTGTCTTGGCAGGATTTAAAAGCGGGTAAAGGGATTATTATCTCACCGGCGGAGGCTAAAGGTAATGTGGTTATCAAACGGATGTTTCTCGGCTATTTTGACCCCAGTATCTATCAAGAATATTTGCAGCCAGTCTATGTATTTTTAGGTGATAACAACTTTGTTGGTTACGTACCGGCGGTTGCGGATGAATATTTAGTATCAAATGGAAAATAGAAGTTAAAAGATAGGAATAGAAACGCATATAAATTCTACCTTCCAACATCCATCATCTTAACTCGCTTCCAAACCCACTTCCCAATTTCTTTATTTACTATTTAGATTTTAAAATAGTCTATATTTTCTTCAATCCATTGGATGATATTTTTTGTGTCTTGGAACCGATCATCGCTTTTGAGAATAACGATGATAAACTGATGACCGTTTTTTTTATAAAAACTAATCAGATTTTCACCGGCATTTTCGGTGTAGCCGGTTTTGAGACCGCCAATACCTTGAATTTCGCCAAGAAGTTTATTGACGTTGTCGAGTCGATGAAAATATTTATAGTCGACGTCGGGAATAACAATCTCTTTAGTAGCAACAATTTTAACCAAATATTTATTACTCAATAGTTGACGAGCGGCCAGTGCCAGATCAAATGGGGTTGAATAATTATTCAAATCATCAAGGCCGGTCGGGTTATTAAAATGACTGTTTACCATGTGGAGTTCACGGGTTTTATTATTTATAAGATCAATAAATCCTTCTGTATCATAGTTGTTGGCCAGAACGAAAGCGGCATCGTTGGCTGAATGAACCAAAGCACCGTAAAGGAGATTCTCGACGGTAATTTTTTCTCCAACAACTAAATTCATTACTTGACCCTCAGCAATAGTTTTTTTAATGGTTATAATCTGGTCGGGTTGATAGATATCAAAGGCGACCAAAGCGGTCATTATTTTCGTCGTTGAGGCTGGCAAAAATCTTCCATGACTCGATTTCTCAAAAATCGGGGTAAAAGAAGGTAAGTCAACGACATAAATTCCTTGAGCCGAAACTTCAGGATAATAACGCAGTTTTAAGTAAGGAATGGGGTTAATTTTAATATCGGCTTTTTTTTCTGGTTGATTAAACAGTTGTCGATGATAGGCAAAGACGTGATAATAGAACGAGTCGCCAGGATAAAAAAGGAACAATAAAGTAAAAAAGGTAAAGAAAAAATAGAATTTTATTTTCATTGTTAAACACGTTAACCCGTTAACGCGTTAACGTGCTAATGGGTTTGAACTTTAATTCCTAATTCTTTTAACTGTTCTTCATTTGCCTCAGAGGGTGCGTTCATAACCGATATTTTCCCACCGGATGAGGCGGGGAAAGCGATCACTTCTCGTACCGATGGTTCAGCCAGGGCGGCCATGAGAAACCGGTCGATGCCTGGAGCAATCCCGCCGTGGGGAGGAACACCATAGGTAAATGCTTCCAGCATATGAGAGAACTGTTTTTTCTGTTCTTCACTAAAACCAATCAGCTCAAAAACTTTTTTTTGGATTTCGGGTTGGTGGATTCTGATTGAACCGCCACCGACTTCAAAGCCGTTTAATACCAAGTCATGTTGTAGACCACGGACTTTGAGAGGATCTTTATCCAAAAGAGGAATATCGTCTGGATGGGGAGCGGTAAACATATGATGAGAAGGAGCAAATTTAGCACTACCTGATCCGTAAAAGTAATCTTCTTCGGTTTGTTTATTAAAAAGAGGAAAGTCGATAGTCCAAGAAAAGGCAAGTTCATCTCTATCTTTTTTATTCTTGCGCAAGTCTGGTTTGTCCGTGCCATATTTTTTCATCACAAATTGGTGGGAAAGCCTTGGCCAGGGAGATTGGGTAAAATGTTTTTCGGGAAAAATTTTTTTGACTAGTTTGGTAAAAAGATCTTCGGTTAAGGTAAGAATGTCGTTTTGTTCAACAAAAGACATTTCCAAATCAAGCTGGGTAAACTCACCGTAGGCCCGGTCGCGCCGGGGATCCTCGTCGCGGAAACAGCGGGCAATTTGAAAATACCTTTCAATGCCGGCGACCATCAACAATTGTTTATATTGTTGTGGAGATTGAGGTAGAGCATAGAATTTTCCCCTTTGCAGCCTTGAGGGGACAAGGAAGTCGCGGGCACCTTCAGGGGTAGTTTTCGTCAGAATCGGCGTTTCAATTTCCAAAAAATTTTTATCGACTAAATAGTTTCTGATAAAGGTGACCACTTGTGATTTTAAAAGCAAGTTCCTAAACATCCTTGGTCGGCGTAGGTCTAAATAACGATATTTAAGCCTGATTTCTTCATCAATAACATAGCCGTCGTCTTGGACGGGGATGGGTAAGGGTTTAGCTTTGGAAACGACTTTTAATTCTTTAGTTTTAATCTCTATGGCTCCGGTTTTTAATTTAGGGTTGGCGAGTTTTTCCGGCCGTTTTTTAACTACCCCCTTGATGTAAACGACATCTTCAGCCGAAAGCTTTTTAAAACACTCATCTCCCACCACCTGGACTATCCCGCTCCGGTCTCGCAGATCAATAAAAACAATCTTTTTATGATCTCTTTTCGAGTCGACCCAGCCGAAAAGCTCAACTTCTTGACCAATTTTATTAACAGTCTGTTCGATAAATAAGGTTTTCATAAAGTAGTGTTGTCATTGTAATATTTTTTTCTTTTATTGACAAGGAGATTATTTTTGGGATAATAATATCCTATAAACTATGAAAAATATTCTTTATCAACCAATTATCCACGACATTAATTTCCATCTTAATAGATGGATTAATGGTGGAGGTGGTTGATACGTTCAATTGTAAATTTTTAACCACCCCGCCCAAACGGGTTTTTTTAATTAACGATAATATGACTGAATCAACTCAACGAACTCTTCAAGAACAACCGCAGAAAACATTACTATCAAAATATTTTTTAGATAGAGGTGATCTAACAGAACTAGCTTTACGTATGTACTCAGCTGGTTCTACCAGCCATTTATCAACAGGAGCATTATCTTTTCCTAGAAGTAAAATTATAGGATTTCCAATAGAGAGTTTGATTAGAGTGCTTCAAGATTTGGGACGAGCAAAGGTCGTTGAGAGAATACCAAAAAACCCTTATGGTTCTCGTGCTGGAAACGTTATTGTATATCCAAGCGATGATGAAAGCGTGATGACAACAATGAAAAGAATTAATTTCAGCATCATAAGACAACTCGTGATGTTTTATTTAATGCATGCAGACGCAATTGAGTCAACACAAATTCTTCCCAATACTTCAACTTCAGGCCTAAAAGGATTAGCGATTAAGTTGAGTCCAAGGACAAAAGAGAGATGGCAAACAGTGTCTGATTTACAATGGTCTTTTGGTCGTGGCTTGATGATTGCCGCTTTACCAGAAAATTTAGATGTATATGCGGTAATAGATTGCATGGATGAATATTTAAGGATAGCTTTTGAATTAGGTCAATTATCAAATGGGGCAATTAAATACATACAATTTCTTCATGACCAAAATGATAAAGCATATATTGCCTTGGCTTCCGGAATCTCTTTAAAAGAAAGAATATATTTTAATAACCGACTATCTACTTTAAGAGGCAATCGGGAGGCTACCGATTTAATAAAAAATACGAGTACGGCTGCTTCTATTAGAAGGATTGCGTCTATGAGAGAGTTAAGTACAAAATTAGGTTTGAGGGTTGAATTAGTAACAGATAGTATTTATATAGATATGGATCAAGAGAGAGAAGTTGTTGTTTCTGGTGGATTAATGACTACAACTAATGGTTTAGCACCCTTTACATTAAGTAACCAAGGAATTATTATTCATCGACCGAATCAGGAAGGTATCGTTCCAATCGGAACAAAGTTAGTTAAATCAACAGGTTTTAAACCAGCCGTGCCAGCTGGTGTTAAGCCACATTTTTTGGAAGATTTGACAGGAAAATTAACTCTAAGCGATAGTGAAAGCTTATTTAATGGGCTGAGAATGGTTGAAGAATTAAAAGTTCTGGCTTTAGGTTATCATGATGCCTGGGCGATAAAGTAAACAGCTTTACCGCGTAATTTTTCACTCCCTCCCCATCGGTTTATTTCTAAACTGTAAACAATATTAATAATACTTCCACGGGAAAGATTGTGGAATTGGGAGGCTTGATTAAAAGAAATAAGTTCGAGGTTTATACCTTGAGAATGCAATAGATCTGTTACCCAAATTTTTAAGTGTTTGTTGGTCTTACCAAAAATTTTGGCGCCGATTACTTTCGCCTGACTATAAAAAGTTGGTTGAGGATTGCCGATTCCAAACGGCTGAAGTTTTTCTAGTTCTTTAACTAGATGGATGTCTATTTTTAACAAAGGAATTTTTAGATCCACCTTAATTTTTCTTTCCAAATCCTTATTTTTTAACAGCTTATTTATCATCTTAGATGCGGTCGTCTCAAAGATGGTCAATTTTTTTTTCTCGATGGTGAAACCGGCGGCGGCTTTGTGACCGCCGACGTCAATAAGACAACCTTTAAGACTACGCAAAAAGTCAGTGATATTGAATCCTGGGATTGACCGGGCCGAACCTTTGTAAAACCCGTCGTTTTTAGTCAAGACAATCGTCGGCCGATAAAATTCGTCGGCAATTTTTGAGGCGATCAAGCCGATAATTCCTTCATGCCAACTGTTTGATGTCAAAATAATTAGTTTCGGCAAATTTTGATCGCTCGTGCGCGTCTTTGCAAAACCTCCCAAGGTGAAAGAGTCTGTTCCGCACACGGGCGCCTCGACGCCATTGGGCGTTTGCAAATTCGCACACTTCGCTTTCAAAATATCCTTTGCTTCGTCAACAGACTTTTCTACCAGATCTTGACGTTCAACATTTTTTTTACCGATCCTGTGAGCCAGTTCGTAAGCTTTTTTTTCTTTCGTTGTGCATAGAAGCCTTAGCGCATTAATAGCGTTTTCTAGCCGGCCGACGGCATTGATTCTTGGAGCGATAATAAAACCAATATCGTAGGGGGTAATCTTTTTTCCCTCGATACCAGCTTCCTTGAGAATGTGTCTGATGCCATAGCGCTTAACTTTGGTGAAAGCCTCTAAGCCATATTTGACAATTGAGCGGGAGGGACCGATTAAGGGGACGAGATCGGCAATCGTACCGATAGAAGCTAAAACTAGGTAATCTACTTCGAAATAATTTGGTAATTTGTCATTCTGAGCCGAAGGCGAAGAATCTCTCAACTTGTTTGAGTTTCCCACATTCGTGGGAGATCCTTCACTTCGTTCAGGGTGACTTATAAACCATTTGAATATTTCTTTAGCAAAAAAGTAAGCGACTCCAGACCCGGAAAGAGCCGGAATATGAAAAATGGCATCAGCTTTTGGGGTTTTTTCTGCTTTCAAGTGGTGATCGGTGACGATTATTTTTACCCCCTTTTTTTTCGCGTATTCAATTTCCTTCACCTTAGTTATCCCGTGATCAACGGAAATAATTAAAGCCGGATTAAATTTTTTTATCACATTATCAATTCCCACGATCGAAAATCCATAACCTTCGGTTTTGCGGTTGGGAACATAAGGCATTGCTTTAAAACCAAGAAGATATAAAGTTTCCCATAAAATCGCGCCTCCGGTGATTCCATCGGCGTCATAGTCAGTATAAACGACAATCATCTGACTCTTCTTTTTAATATCTTTGAGAAGCTTAATGATGAGGGTAAAGAATTTTTTATATTTTGAGTCAAAATCTAAAAGTGAAATTGACAAGGGCGATTTCGGATTTAAAAATTCTTTTATATCTTTAATTTGGCGGTGAAAAAGAATAAGATCGATTAAACTTTTTGGATCGATTTTATCTGAAGGTTTGAGTTCGTGTTTAAAAGTAATTTTTATTGACATATCTTTATTTTTCTTCCATTTTACTAAATTTTTAATAAATAAGGTAAAATGATAGTTATGATTACTGCACTTATAAGTGCCATAGTTGTTGGAGTCGTGATCGCTTATATTGTTATTACTTTTATCCTTCCAAAACTTCTTAAAAATGCCTCCGAGCAACTTTTAACCATAGCTAGAGAAAATCTTGGAGCGGAAAAACAAGATATCAAAACGGACTTAGAAAATAAAAAGTCTGCCTTTGAGAAAATAGCTAAAGACATTAAAGATTTAATCGAGAGGACTGAAAATAAATTGGACGTATCAGATAAAGAAAGAATAGGATCGTTTAGTAAGTTAAAAGAAGCTGTTGAAAATCAAGCCAAGGTCGCTGAACAGTTATCAGTGACAACAGAAAACCTAAAGAGAGTTTTATCAAATAATCAAATGCGTGGTCAATTCGGCGAACAAGTCGCAGAAAATCTTCTTAAGATGAGTGGATTTGTTCGAGGCGTTGACTATGATTTTAATAAAGAGCAAAAATCATCAGGCACCAGACCAGATTTCATTATTTATTTACCCAATAAAGTAAAAATAAATGTTGATGTTAAATTTCCTTACCAAAGCCTTCAAAAGATGACAGAAACTAATGATAAAGCTACAAAAAACGAGCTTGAAAAGATGTTTGCTCGGGATGTTAGAGAAAAGATAAAACAGGTTACTACTCGTGAGTATATTAATCCTGAAGGAAATACTGTTGATTTTGTTGTCATGTTTATCCCCAATGAAATGATCTTTTCTTACATTTATGAAAAAATGAACGATCTTTGGGTAGAGGCAATGAAACAAAAAGTAGTTATGGCAGGACCTTTTAGTTTTACCGCTATCCTTCGTTTAGTTCGTCAGGCTTATGATAATTTTCGATATCAAAAAAATGTTCAGAAAATTATTGGTTATATTAAAAACTTTGAAGTTGAATTCGATAAATATAATGAAGAATTTTTAAAAATAGGAGAGCGAATAGAATCATTGTCAAAACAATACAATACGGTTAATTCAACAAGAACGAATCAATTAACGAAATCTATTGATAAAATAAAATTAGAAGATTCTTCACGCAGTAATCTACTTATTAAAGGAGAAGAAAATTGATCTTAGATGAGTCCTCCGCCTTTGAAGATTTTTGGCTTAAGCCAATCTTGAGGAGTGTCTGACCCTTCTGGTTGACTAGTTTTCTCGACCGATTCAATCGGTTTTACCGCCGATATTTCCTTTGATCTGGTTGGTTGAAATGAGCCACTAGACATAAAGGTTGGTTGAAGACCCGGTTTTCTAAAGCTTTTTTTTACCGCTCCAGCATGAAGTAGGCGGGCGATTGTTTCAAAAGTATCAGCATTAACAGAATAAGAGGTAAAGTTGTTGGTACTGGCGGCGATGCCGGCATAAAGGTTGGTGGCAATATCTTTATCAAGCTCTATTCTAAGCTTTTCTAGAATCGTAAAAACTATCTCTGAAATAGAGGAGGACGATTTTTCTACCAGATTGACCGTGCCAAAATAGCCGTTAGTCAGATGACGGTCGATATTGATAATGTCTTTACCCTGGAACTGTTTTTGATTATCATTGTAGACATCGCCTAAGGCATTAAGACTAGGCGAATCAATAACGAAGATAAACTCAAAATTACCGCCACTATAAGAATATTTAACCCGAGAGGGATTAAGTTTAGGCTGTCCTGGACGGGGACTAATAATCAAATTAAAGTTGTTTCCTTTGATGTTATAGTCGACTTTATCAATAGTGCCGTCAGAATAAGGAAAAGAAATTACTAAATTGTCGCCGTTGAGCGAGAGATTATTTTGGATTTTATCACTAGCCGCTAAATCATTTTTAATTGACGAAGAACAAATGAGAGCAAGAGATTTTCCTAGCTTTAAAAGACCAAGATAAAGGCTGGTGGCAGCCGCGACCGCGTCGATTGAAGGATTGTTGGGAAGAATAATAATCCCACTGTTATTTTTTGAAACGATATCATTTAATCGTGTTAGAGTCTGGTTATTGAGGCTGTTGTTTGGGTTCATAGACGGTTTTGTTTATTTACTATAAGATAGATTTTATCATATCACCGACCCGGATGTCAAGCGAAGGAGAAAGTATTACTCCTGCTTCTTGATCTTTCTTAACCTCGTTTACCTTTTTAGCTCTAATTTTTAGAGATACGACTTTAGTTTTTCCTACAGGATTGTTTTCTCGATAAATTTCCGCCCCATCGTTTAAGGAGATTTTTCCCTTGGTAATCTTAATACCATAAATTTTTTCTTGTTCAATTATAAAGGTGGCCAGAATTTGTGCCTGCCCTTTGATTTCCTTTTCGGTTTCCTCTTTCTGTTTAATTAAATCAGCGACTTCATCCAATTCTTGCAAGAGTTCAAATATAATATGGTAGGTTTTTATAATTACCTTTTCTTGTTTAGCTAGAAGTTTTATCTCATTTTCTATTTGAGTGTTAAAGCCGACGATAATGGCTTTGGCGGTTTTAGCCAGAAAAACATCAGATTTATGAATGTCGCCAACCATATTTAAGATAACCTCAATATTATCTTTATCAGAAAGAGCTGAGCTAATTGCTTCCAGAGACCCGTAAGAATCGGTTTTAATAATTAATCTTAGTTTTTTTTCTTTTTTTTCGGTTGACTGAAGGACAGTATTCAGATCAAATACTTTTTTTGCCTGGCTCTTGATGCCTTTTTGTTCTGTTTGATCGGGAGCATTCCCAGGTTGGGAAGTAATTATACTACCCACAACTGGAGTATTATTTAAACCGAATATTTCTACCGGAGTGGAAGGATAAGCTTCAATAATCGACTGTCCCAAGTCGTTAGTTAACGATCTTATTTTAGCGGCTATTTGGTTGACGTAGACAGTTTGACCCACTTTTAATAAACCGTCTTTAACAATAACACTGACGACGGTGCCGCGCCTGTCTTTTTTAGTCTCGATCACGATGGCTTTAAGCGGGTTGGATTTTTCACAACTAAGGTTAAATTCAGAGCTGATGAGGAGAATCGCTTCCAACAGTTCATTAACTCCCTGACCAGTTTTTGCCGAGACGTTGACTGCCGGAATCTGACCGCCTTTACCTTCGACCGCCACCTTATGTTTTAATAAGTCGTTTTTTACTTTTTCAGGTTTACTGTCCGGTAAGTCAGTCTTATTAATAACAACAATAAAGGGAATCTTAGCCGCCTGGATATGAGAGATTGATTCGACCGTCTGGGGCATAACAGAATCTTTTCCATCAATGATTAATAAAGCCAGATCGGCGACGTTGGCACCGCGGAGTCGGAGTTGGGAAAAAGCCTCATGTCCAGGTGTATCGATAAAAGTTATCTTATCAGTTTTATAACCTTTAATTTTGGTATTAATCTCATAGGCGCCAATTTTCTGGGTAATAGCTCCATATTCTTTTTGAGCGATGTGACTTTTTCTAATATAGTCCAAAAGACTGGTTTTACCATGATCGACGTGGCCTAAAATAGCGATGACTGGTGGGCGAGAGGACATGTTTAATTTTAAATTTGAAATTTTTAATTTGAAATTAGTTTGTGGGATTTTCTTTTACTTCTTTCTCTGTTTTAGGTTTCACTTCCTTTTTCGGTTTTTGGACAATGTTGATATCAAAACCGGTTAACCGTGAAGCAAGATTGACATTGATACCACCTCGGCCAATGGCCAGTGGCGCCTGAGTTTCATCAACATAGACCTGAGCCCTTTTATTTTTATCGTCAACTTCCACCTCGGTTATTTGAGCCGGTGACAAAGCGGAAATAAGAAACAACTTTTCGTCTTTATTCCACTGAATAATATCGATTTTTTCTTGACCACCCAGTTCATCGGTGACCGTTTGTACTCTAATCCCTTTTTGCCCAACGCAAGCGCCGACTGGATCGACAGCGCTTTGGTTGTTAAAAACCGCAATTTTAGCTCTTTCACCGGGAGCCCTGACGACTTTTTTGATTTCTACTGCGCCATTGGCAATCTCCGGCACCTCTCTTTTAAATAACTCCTCTATTAATTTGGGGTCAGATCGAGAAACAATAATCTTTGGATTACCGAATTTATCATTAGTAATTTGTTTTATATAGACGAGGAGAGTGCTATTTAACTCATATTTTTCGTTTTTGAGTTGTTCTTCTCTAGGCAATAAACCTTCAGCTCTCCCAATATCAAGATAGACATTAATACCGTCGAATCGGATTACCCGGCCCCTGACAGTAGTACCGATCTGTGACTGGTATTGGGAAACAATCATTTTCTTTTCCACTTCTCTAATCCCTTGGAGGACGACTTGTTTAGCTGTTTGGGCGGCAATACGGCCAAAACCTGGCGGAGTAATATCTTCTTTTTTGTCATTAAAAATCTTTACCATTCCGGTTTCTTTATTAACTTTAGTCGTAATAGATTCATTAAATTGATCTGGATATTCCTTTTTGAACGCTGCAAGAATAGCTTGTTCTATTGAGTTAATTACGTCATTGGGTGAAATACCCCGTTCGGTTGCCACCTGATTTAAGGCGAGAGAAAACTCAGATTTTATAATTGTCATAGATCTATTTTAGCACAACCTGTGCTTAATTCAATTGAGATAAGAAGGTAAAAAATTATTTTTTAGCGTTAGGAGAAGGAGTTGGCTTTCCCGGCGGCGGTTTTTCCGGTTCTTTTTTACCGGTTTTTGCGGTTTCTTCTGTTTTGGCGGCTTCTTCGCCTGCAGCTTCACCCTCAGCTTTTTCCGTAATAATCTCAGGAGTGGCAGTGGCCGTTTCTGGAACGACCGCTTCCTCTTTATGGGCGACAACAGAGACAATGACTTTTTCTGGTAGTTCATTAATAGTATAGGTTGTTTTTTTAGGTAGATCAGCTACTTTAATTTCTTGGTTTATTTCCTTTAACACTGAGATGTCAATTTCAATATGAGACGGTAAATCTTCCGGCCTGGCTTCTATTTTTAAATTATTGGTTTGGGTGAGAAGGACGCCGCTTTTCTGAGAGACAGCTTCTGAGCTACCAATAATCTTTATCGGTACTTCCGTTTCAATCTTTTTTGATAGGTCAACCTTTCGGAAGTCGATATGAAGAATTTTGTCGCTGACTGGGTGCTTTTGAAGATGTTGGATTAGAACAGGTATTTCTTTTTTGTCGAGCTCCAAATAGACTACACCTGTTTCTTTACTGGTTCGATAGACTTTGATAAAGTCTTTAAAATCGACGGTTACCGCTTGAGACTTAAATTCCTGTCCAAAGACATTACCAATCAGTTGGTTCTCGCGACGAAGTTTTTTTAGTTTTTTTCCGAAAACCACTCTTGGTTTAACCGTTAAAATTAATTTATCGGAAGCAGTTTTTTTTGTTTTTGTCTTACTCATTTTTTTCCCTCATTAACTCAATAAAAAAAATTTTGTCTGTTGATAGATAGGTATTATAAAGAATTTGATTATCTTTAACAAGGGGAATAAAATTCTGGCTCAATAAATAATAATTTTTAGTTAAGTAAATCTCGGAAATAAAGTCGTTATTGGCCGATCCGATTTGTTTTTGGACGATTAGTTGGTAAGTACCATCGCCTTTTTGGAAACCGTTAATTAACCGGTAATCGATTTTTATCTCAACTGTTTTCTTCGGTTCGACAGAAAAGAATAGTCCGACGACTCTAAAACCCTCTTTTTTTATTTCGTCAACGATCGATTCTTTGTCGACTAAAACCCCATTCTTGGTGATAGTTTTGATATCAATATTCTGTGGTAGATAAACCTGAAAATAATTTTTATAACTGCCTCCAGGAAAGACGTCGGCGGGCGATTCATTTTTAAAGACAACCGATAACTGATGATTAATTTCGCCAGCGGCGCTAAAATTGGTTTTTAAGGTAATCAATCGACTAATAAAAAAATTCGCTTTATTAACTCCTAAATTGGCATCGACCGGCATCAAAAAATCAACGATACAGTTTGATTTATTATTCAGACACTTAGGACTAATAATTCTCCCCGACCAAAAAAGAGAGTCAAATAATTTTTCCTGCGCAGGGTCATCTATATAGATAACCAACTGTTTTTCATCAAGGGATTTTTTAAAACCTCTAATTAATTTTTCCAGTGAGATAGTATTAAAGTTAAGCAAAATCTGTTGTGTTAGTGAAGAAAGAAATGTTTTTTTTTGGATTGATCCAGGGAAAAAATTTTTTTCGGCATAATATTGAACCTTGAGGTAAAAATTATTTTTATTTATTTTTTCTTTGAAATCGGGTAAATACAGTTCACCGAAAGCATCAAGAATATTTTCGATCGCCGAAGTGGTGATTAGAATACTGCCGGAAAAATTGGTCAGAGATAACTCCTTTTCCAAAAAAAATTTAGCTTGCTGATAATTCTCTGGAAAATCTGGCGAGAAGGCCGAGTCGCGCAGAAACCAATGTGGTTGATTGAGATATTCTCTTATCGCGGTTGGCGGTTCAATATGGGCCTTAAGTTGTCCGTCGGCATCGTAAACATCGTAAATATTGATTTCTGCCAAAGTATAATCTTTAATGGTTAAAGTACCAAAGGAACCAATAAAGCCTCCGCCGGGTCGCAGTTCCATATTATTAGCAAAAAGAAGAAGATATTTTTTTTCGCTGGTAGTAGCAAGAATATTTTCAAAATAAGGAATGACTTTTTTAGTTTGACTGATTAGATCTAAACTATCCAATACCGTTTTTTTTATCTGGGTGATTTGAGGTAAATTGAGGGGTAGTTTATTACTAATGATGGTTAAATCGTCTCCTACTTCGTCAAGGTCGCTTTTGAGGAGATCTAACCGTAAGACGAGAAGTTTTTTTTCGTCGGTTGTCTTCTCTTTCTTAAGAATTAATCCAACAATTTCTTTAGCGGCTTTTTGTGAGGATAATACTTTATTTAATATTTTATTAATACTGTCGTTGATTTCAATTAAATCATCAGGCGTATGAGCCAAAGAAAGAAATAGTAAAGTGGGGTGAGCGAGGGAATAGGTTTTTTTGGTCAGCGAAAAGAACAAGGTTTGCCACTTTAACCAATCGGTCACCCGATCAAGTCTTTCATTTTTTAGATTAATGAAACTAAGGTAACTCGCGTAACTAGTGATGGTAAGTGGCACTAGGAAAAAGATATGAATCAATAGAAAGATGCATAAAAATAATACTATTAAGTTTTTAAATTTAAGAATCTTAGTGAAGTTAAAACTGGGTTTTAGAAACTTACTCTTTGAAGGTTTATTTTCTTTTTTCGTATAAATCGTCAGTTGTTTCTCTTTGGTTCGTGAGAAAGAAAACCAAAGGATTTTATCAACCAGCTCCTCGGTGATAATGTCGCCGTTGATATTGATGATTTTTACATTGTCTAAATTCATTTCCAGAAATCGATCAGCTTGTTGCCGCTGATTAATAAAGATAAAAATTGTTTTTTTAAAAAGCGTTTTAGATCGATAAGCAAGTATTTTCTGGTTGATAACAAAACCAATTTCAAAAGTGGAGGCGAATTTAGGAAAAGAGGATGAATAGAAAACCTCACCACCTAACTTTTCTAGATATTTTTTTAAAGGCTTAACCAACGAAAAAGTTTTTCCGGCAACGATAATAATTTTTTGTTTATTGTCGATAGTTTTAACCTCTAATTTCATTTTTTTATTATATAATTTCGTTGATGACAAAGATAATCGAATGGAACAACTTGAAGAGTTATAGAAAATATTGGCAGAATAAGAAATCGGTTTTGGTCGGCGGTTGTTTCGACCTTTTCCACTACGGTCACCTAAGGTTTCTTCAACAAGCAAAAAAACAAGGAAAGGTTTTAATTGCGATTTTAGAGTCAGACGAATTTATTAAAAAAAGTAAAAAAAGGCAGCCGGTGCACAACCAAAGACAGCGGGCAGAGATTCTATCGTCATTAACCATAGTTGATTTTGTAATTCTAATTCCTTATTTTTCAACTAACGAAAACTATTTTAATCTGGTAAAAAATATTAATCCTTCGATTATCGCGGTCACCGACGGTGATCGTCAGTTGATTAATAAAAAAAGGCAGGCAGAAATGATCGGGAGTCGGGTTGTCGTTGTCAGTTCTTTGTTACCGGGGTTTTCTTCAAGGAAAATAATCAAGACTTTTAATATATACCCATCTTACTCCGGTTTGAAGCCTTTCAGGGCGAAAAAGCGGATTAGATGGGCGGATACTGAAAAAACAAATTACAAACCTAAGTTTTTTTAGTATATGAGATTATTTTTAGCGATTGACTTACCAAAAAAAACTAAGAAAGAATTAGAGGATCAGTTAAGCGAGATTAAACTGGAGTACCCGCAGTTTAATTGGATTCCTAAGGAAAATTTCCACATTACTCTCCATTTTTTTGGAGAGGTGATTCAAGCAGAAAAATTAATTGAGCGTTTAAAAGAACAATTGTTTGATAAAGAAAGTTTCTATCTTTATTCGACTAACAGTGATTTATTTATTAATGCAAAGATTATTATTTATCTTAATTTCCGAAAAGAAAAGAGACTACTAAAGATCGAAAAGGTGGTTGGTGACAAAAAAGGTTTTATTCCTCATCTGACTTTTGCTCGTTGGCGAATACCTTCCAAGCAACAATACTTTGTGTTAAAGAAAAAATTTGAGAAGTTGGCAATCGATATTAGCTTTCCGGTGAAAAAACTGGTTCTTTTTCAAACTATTCCCAAGGGCAAATATCCGCTGTACAAAAAACTCGCCAGTTTTCCACTCATATAATCTCGCCCCAAATCCATATCCATGCGGATTGACATTGTTTAAGATAACTAATCATTGCAATAATATACATTATAGGTTATAATACCAATCTATATGATTGAAATGAGTCTTGTGAATCACGCTGCAGAACTTGCCGTACTTGTTCCTTTTCTTGCATCTGTTTATCAAATTTATTTAAGAAAACCACTTGTTGTCAATAATAGGGGTAGTGTAAGTAATGCTATGGCTCAAATAAGAAAAAGTGAGGTTGTAGAATTACCTGTTGGAACACATAATGTTACGCCTACAGGAGCTAGAAATAATTATACAGTTACTGTTACTGATAAAGGTGATGGAGATAACATGGGTATTTTACAAGTGTCTAATCCTGATGGTAATTCTTTTTCTGAAATTGGAATGACTCAAGATAGCAGATTTACAACAGAAACTATATCAAATGGAATTGTATCATTAAACAGTGATAAAGGCGGTGGATATGTTGAAACTATAGCTGAACCAACAGGGAATGGAGCAGACATAGAGATTTTTGGATTATTAGCATATATTCCGAAAGGTCAGCCAGTTTTTCCTAAATAAATAGCTTCAAAATCATCTCCTCACTCCTTCGACTCGCTTCGCTCTCTCAGGACAAGCCAACCCCATAAGTTTACCCTGAGTTTATCGAAGGGGATTGACATTGTTTAAGTATTAGATGAAGTATTTTGTGTGCTGGGACAGACGACTTTAACTTGAACCCCTTGTCTTAACGGACAACCAGTAGGATCTACAGCAGTTACATTACGACAACCCCAAATACCGAAAACAAGGGCTATTATATCAACAGATAACACACATTCAGCATAACCGACGCCTTCTTCCCATTGGTCCATTCTTACTACTCTAACTAATTTTGGGTCTGCTAAAGCTCGTTGAAGAACAGGACAACCTGCTACTATAGCACTAAATTCTGGATGGGCCATTAGAACAATATTATAACAGAGTTTTAACCTATATAACTCCATAAGGATAGACATTGTTTTTAATTGATTTAACTTTAATCTGTATAGGTATTGCAAACGAAGTTGGCAACAGTTTTATATTACTTGTTTTTTACGTAAGGACTTTCTTCTTTTTTAATATTTCTGATGTGTCTTTCATTTTTTTCGTTATATGCAGGGACGGTGAATAAAATCATTTTCATCTTTCCAAAGTAGTGAATTCTATTATTTGGAGGTACAGCAATTATATCTTTAGCATTAACAGATATTTTTTCATCGTTAATAACAAAGGCTCCTTTTCCTTCAATAATAAACCACATGTAGGTACTTTTAGTACTGAGAAATTCCTCGAAGTGTCCCTCTTGGACTTCTTCATAGACAATATTAGCTTCTGGTTTATTTAATCCATACAAGGTAATATCAACTCCGTATTTATGTTTTGTTTTTGTGTCTTTAAAGGAAAATTTAAATTTATTCATCACAAAATTATATCAGAAGATCTTAATAAATAAAAATTACCCTCAAAATCATCATCTCACCTAACTTCACATAATTCTCTACGAGACTTCCAAAAACTACCTCTGAAATGTATCTAGTTTCTATGCAGCTTATTTACCTATTTAATTATTAAAAGTTTTCTTAATAACCTAAACAGCTAATTTTGTAGCGTATAGTCCATTGACTCCTGAATCAGTTCCAATATATAATCTAGACCGTTCAGGGTAAGTAATAAAGTTTATGAAGTATTTTGATTAAACTCAATAAATCAGAATTACGCGCCTTATCAAATCTAACAGCCAATTTTGCTGAGGTTTTTCTAGGTTCTATTGTTATACCAATCTTCCTGAGCAAAATATAGTATTTTAAAGTCAAGCGATGAGCCTGAAATTTAGTAACTACTCAGGAACTATAAGTTGGTAATATTCTGTTAAATAATTTGTAACGCGTATTTTGAATTTCTTCAGCAATTTGATTATCAGTTTTTCTTTTGGCAATTTCTTCCAACTTCTCAAAAGTTATTCCAGGTTTTAAAAATGAATAACTATTTGTTAGAGATTTAAATTTTTCATAAGGTGTCATATAGTTTTCTTGTTTGTACACTTTCTTTATTTTACCTTTTCTGTCTTCAATTTCTGTAGCAAAAGCACAAGGGCGGTGAAAGTTTAAATATTCATTGAATATATCAAAGTAAAACTTATTAATCTCCGGCGCATGTTTTTGATCAATGAATCCGTACCCCATCCACTTGCGGATTACGGAACCATTCTTTGATTCAACCTGTGCGTTATCATTTGTCTGCCTGCTTCTTGATTTGGTCAACTTTATTAAAAGCCTGTTTAACATATTGGCAACTTGACGATTAATATATTCACTCCCGTTGTCCGCGTGAAACTCGAAAACTCTGAAGGGAAACTTATTTATCAACTTTAAAAGTAACGGAACAAGAAAGCTTTCTGTAATTTTTTCTACAGATCCCGCTATTTCAAATTGAGTGACTTCATCCAATATGTTTATATGATAAACTCCT
>PEUF01000029.1:0-2270 GCA_002780795.1 Candidatus Roizmanbacteria bacterium CG02_land_8_20_14_3_00_36_15
TGACTTTTGACTTTTAACTTTTGACTTTATAAACTCATCTACCATCCAGCTCATAATTTGGGGGTTGGTATTAACATCAGGCGCGGGAACATCGACGGTCGGGCCGATCACCGGCTCAATCATCCGTAAATAAGCTCTGGCGATCTCCTCCAGCTCTTTTTGAGAAACAGACTTGGGATCAAAGACAACGCCACCTTTACTTCCACCAAAAGGCAGACCGGCGACAGCGCATTTTATCGTCATCAAGGTCGCCAACGCCTGCACCTCTTCCCGTGAAACATTGGGATGAAAGCGGATTCCACCCTTATATGGCCCTAAAGCACTATTGTGTTGGATTCTAAACCCGCGAAATAGTCTTAGTTCGGGTTTGCGACGGGTGGCATGAGAGGAAGGGTCCCCGACGACGCGCAGACTCGGCGGATTTATAGCCGGTCGAGCATCGGTGGGAGGGAAACTCGTGACGGGCCCCGTCGCCATCGAATCTATCTTCACAAAAAAATTAAATTCATGAACTGCCTCCGGCTCAATTAAACGTTTAATCGAAATATCAGACAAGCCTAAATTCTTAGCCGTTTTAATAATGATTACCTGCGCACTCTCAAGCATTTTTTGACCTTGATTAATCATAGAAAAAGATTCCCGCGGATTTTAAATAACAGATTTCCGCGGATAATTGATAATAGCGCGAAGAATGCGGATTTGAACAAATGTCACGCGTGGCTGCCAAATATATAATCTGCAACCAAAGCCTACTAGCTTGATGCATTTGTGAAAAGACGCATTCAAGCGCTTTCTAAATACATTTCAACCTCAAGCGCTGCTGCCACTCCCATCCCGGCCGCCGTCGCCGCCTGACGATAAACGTGATCAACGCAATCTCCGGCGGCAAAAACACCCTTGACCGAAGTAGAACTTCGGTAATTTGAAATTTGAAATTTGAAATTTTTAATCAATTTTAAATAATCAATTTTTAAACCGTTTTGATCTTTGGATTTTGAATTTAATTTGATATTTGATATTTGATATTTGATATTTGCCAACTCTAAAGCTAATCTCTCTGATGTAATAATATAGCCTCTTTCATCTAACGCAATTTTACCCTCAAACAAATCCGTATCCGGCTTATGACCAATAGCAATGAAAACGCCATCCAATTTCAATTCAGATAAACCAGAATAATCGGAAGAAATCGGAGAAGGTCGGATACCGGATAAACCTGATAAATCAGATATATCAGATCTATCTGAATTCTTCTGGTTTCTGATTTTTCCGACTTCTGATCTCTTCTGATTTATCCGTAATCTAACGCCCTCCACCTGTCTTTCCCCTATTATCTCCTCGACGACCGCATTATAGATAATTTTTATTTTGGGATTTTTTTGTACGGGTCGGGCGTGACCGACCCCTATTTTCTCCTGCATAATTCTTGAGGCGCGAAAAGAATCACGACGATGGATAATATATACCTTTTTAGCAAACTTTGTCAAGGTCAAAGCTTCCTCAAGAGCCGTGTCTCCTCCGCCAATAACGGCAACTGTCTTGTCTTTAAAGAAAAATCCGTCACAAGTAGCGCAAGCAGAAACTCCCTTCCCCCGTAAGCGTTGTTCCGATTCTAAACCAAGCCATAAAGTCCTAGCGCCGGTGGCGATAATTACTGATCTGGCAAAAAACGGCATCGAACCTATTTTTAATAAATAAAACTTAAAGGGTTTTTTTGAAAAATCCACCCTCATTACATTTTCGTCAACAATCCTCGTCCCAAACTTCTTTGCCTGATTTCTCATTCTTTCAATCAACTCAGCCCCTAAAATCGATTCAAATCCCGGATAATTTTCAACCTCAGATGTCAAAGTTAGCTGTCCGCCAGGCGGCGATCCGGCAAAGACCAAAGGACTTAACCCCGACCGAGCTAAATAAATAGCGGCAGACAGTCCGGCCGGACCAGCACCTATTATTATTACATTTTCTATCATGTTCAAAAAAATCCAAATGACAAAATTCAAATTTCAAATCAAGCTCAAAGTTCAATCCCGATTAAATCGGGATGATTTGACATTTGAGCTTTGGATTTTGGATTTATAAATTAATGGCTCTTTCCACCATCATCTTTATCTTCTTACTATCTTCATTAGGTATTAATTTACAGATATCAGATGTTACTATTTCTTCTGCCAGTCCGTCAATCGCTTTTTTAACAGCCGATATCTGCTGAAGCACATCAAAGCATTCTCTTTTATTATTAAACATTTTCTCAATACCTCGCAACTGGC
>PEUF01000029.1:2288-11832 GCA_002780795.1 Candidatus Roizmanbacteria bacterium CG02_land_8_20_14_3_00_36_15
ATAGTAGTATAGAGTATGTTGATATAAGTTGTCAAGGGCTTTCTTTCACTGAATATTGACTCGTTGAAAAACCATGTTTGATATGTTAACCTTTAAAAAAGTGATTTAATTCCGGAACTAATGAAAAATAAATATTGGCAGTCACTAAAAAAAACAGGTCGTTTCCGATTTGTTTGGCTTATTATATCGGTTCTTATTTTCATTTTGCTAATTGCTTTATCTTTAGAAAAAAATAAAAAGTATTTAACGAAGATCTTTGCTGAAGGTAAGATTGTGATTGTTGACGGATCGTGTGAACCGTCAATGTGTACTGGCAGGAAAACCTCAGACGGTAAACAAGTTTGTGCTTTAGTTGGTTTCATCAGCCCTCTTGGTGACAAATGTTACCAATGTTTTGGATCTTATCAAGGAAAACGAAACGATCTTTCTATCGCTCACTGGGAGGAAATAGAAAAAGAAAAATGTTTAAATGTTTCCCCTCCTTCACCTACGCCGTCTGGTTGTTCTGTTTGTCCAACCTGCCCGGTAAACCCTTCTGGCTCACCAACACCTACCAACGCGCTAACACCAACGCCGACGCCGACGACCAATCCAACAGAACCGACCCCAACACCCAATCCATTAAGAAGAGTTAAAGTCGTATATTCCAATAAATGTCGATACGATGTTGATGTTTACAAGGTTTTTACTTATTTTGCTTTGAATTCCGGTGGTACTCGTACGGAAACAATAAATTTAAATTTAGATAAAGACATCATCTTAAAAAATGGACAAAACTTTGAAGAAGATTTTTCTGTCGCCTGTGACCCGTACTTTGGTGTTCTGGCTGACTGTATCAATAATGGCCTCGGTAATGCCAGCGACTCTCTCGTGATAGATAATTACTGTGCGTCTGATAACGAAACCTTTTATGTTGATATTGATGAAAACTGCAATCTGTGTACGGCTATTACTCCCACTCCTACTAAGACGCCAACCCCAACACCCACCCTCACTCCAACTCCGACTTTAACACCGACACCGACTCCAACGTCAAATACAGCCTTGACCTGTATTTACGACGACAACCAGGAAAAATGTCTCGACAATCCTAATAATGGTCACGACTGCTCACCCGGTTATCAATGTAAGACTAATGCCCATAACCAAACGGGTTGCTACTGTGTTCCCTCTAACTCCTCTGCCGCCCTAGCAACGACGCCTAAGAAAACTCTAACATTGGTAAATAGATCCGGTCAAAAACAAAAAATTTACGATTTTCGCTTGGGTAATAACTCTATCTTAGGTATTCTCCCGATTCAGATGATCGGCGCCCATAACAATTTAAGCGTGGATATTAGCAAAGAACAGGGTTGTTCAAATGAAAATATTAATGCGGTGGTGCAATATCGAAGTTGTGACTTCACCGGTGTCTGTATCTGGCACAAACTAAAAACAACCGAAGCTTCTTTACCATGTGATCAGTCTTCTTTCAACACCTTGGTTTATCTGGATTAAAGAGCATGCAAATATTTAACAGTTTGAGATTTAGTTTTATAAAATCAATAAGCAACGCCTTGATAATCAGGGCAGTTTATTTTTGCCCATTGTTGATATTCTTCAGTACACTCCCATTTCAACTCTGGGTTATTCGGCCCTGGCATACAGTTTACCCATCCGTTTTCCGGACATTTATATGCACTGTCTTGCTCTGGAGAAAATTCACAATTCACTCCAATTTTATGCCAACACGAACTTCTTCCCTCTTCGGCATATACCCAATCATTCGGAGTTCCCGGCTTTTTTTGATTTTTGTCTCCCCAGTACCAACCATTTGAGAGATCGGTATCTGAGATATTAATTATGTCTGATGTTGTTGGAGTTGGGATTTCAATTTCAATGGGAGGACAAGGTTGACAATCAACTCGCTTGCATTCTTCAGGGAGGAATCTGGAATAGTTTTTACCTTTTTCATAAATTACCCAGCCGTCGGTACCAATTAAAGAGCGTGAAACTTTGGTCGGACAGGAACAACAGACAGTGATCTGAATCGCTAAAACTTTATCTTCGACTGTGGGGCTTGGAGTAGGAGTAGTAGAAACCTGGGTCTGATATTTCAATAGCTCTTTAGAAAGTTTTTGGTTTTGCAAGAAAAGATAAACTATCAAAAAGCAAAGAAGAATAAAAAAAACAATTAAAACGGTAATAAATATTTTGAGAAATTTATTGTTTTGAAAAGACTCCATTATTTTTATAATAACACAAAAAAAAGTATTTTTTGAATGCGAGTATACTTTACCCCATAATTCAGACCACTGGTCAAGAGATGTTTTGACCAGTTAAAATAAAGGAATAAATTATGGGAAACACAATAAGAAGGCAACACCTACCGGCCTTTAAAGTCAAGGTGGTTTTGGAAATATTATCAGGTGTTAAAACAGCCTCTCAGGTCTGTTCTGAATATGCCATTCATCCAACCCAAGCCCAAATATGGAAAACTCAGGCACTGAGATTTCTTGAGAACAGTTTTAACGGACAGTCGTTTACTAACCAGCTTAAGGCAAAAGATGAATTTATCGAGGAGCTGTATAAACAAATTGGAAAATTAAAGTACGAAGTTGACTGGTTAAAAAAAAAGATGGGAGTTGCCAGTTTCTGAAAAGATAAAATTAATTGATAAGAATAATCAGGTTTTATCAGTAAGGGAGCAATGCGCACTTTTACAATTAAACAGGTCCAATCTTTACTACCAGAAAAAGCCAATACTGTCTGATGAGGATATTTTAACTATGAATAAAATTGATGAGATTTTCACCAAACGTCCGTATTACGGAGTACCCCGAATAACCAAAAAATTAAACACACCAATATTTATGGCTAATCATAAACGGGTGTACCGGTTAATGGAGATTATGGGAATTGAAGCTGTTTTTCCCAAAAAGAACTTAAGTAAGCCAAATATCGCCCATGATATTTACCCGTATCTTTTGACAGACTTGGCGATCGGTCATCCTAATCACGTTTGGGGAGTTGACATAACGTATATTAGACTTAAAGGCGACTGGCTTTATCTTTTTGTAGTTTTAGATTGGTATTCTCGATATATTTTGAGCTGGGAATTATCAGATAGTTTATCGTCTGACTTTTGTTGTGAGACACTAAGGAGAGCTTTAACAATTGCTGTTCCTGATATTCATAATTCAGACCAAGGTAGCCAGTTAACAGCAGAAGAATATCCCGGGATCTTAAAAAGTCATCCGGATATTAAAATTAGTATGGACCATAAAGGCAGATGTTTTGATAATATATTTACTGAGAGGTTATGGAGAACCATTAAATACGAGGAAGTTTACCTTAAAGATTATGGAAGTCCGAGGGAAGCCAGACAGTCGTTAAGGGAGTACCTGAAATTTTACAATGAGGAAAGATTCCACAGTTCACTAAATTACAAAACACCGGCGGAAATATACTTTGAAAAATCTGTTAAAAGTTTTTGATCGTTCCTATCTTAAGTTAGTTAAAAATTGGTCTTGACAAAGGAGTAAGGTTTAGAGAGTTACACGTCTTTACTAAAGGAATCGAGAAATTCCTAATTCGTCTTTCTTCTCCCGCCCTGATTAACTTTATATAATATAATATTAATGTTAATCATGATAGATAATCAAGGTAGACCTTCTATAAAAAATGTCTTAAAAGTGATTGTAATTGTTATTGTTTTTTTTATTCTAACTACATCAAATCTTTCAGCTGTTTATGATTTACATTCAAAAGGTGATGCTGACGGTAATGGTATTATCAATACTACTGACTATTTTTATTATGTGGCGGCGGTTATGGGTGGTAAAATCCCGGCGACTGTCAACCCTGATTTTAACGACGATGGAGAGGTTGGTGCGTCAGATCGAGCGATAATAATTGAGACATTAAACCAACCTTCATTACAACCTACACCTACACCCACCCCTTTTACGCTTGTCAACAAAAAAATGGTGTTTGCCGAAAAATATCGTTCGACTATTGGGAGTGCGACGAATGAATTCGTATCTCTGGGATATTATGAGTTTCTTGCAAATGGGGTAGCCAAAATTCACTCGACGATCTTTGACGGAAAGAGCGATGTACCTCCTACAAAGTCTGCCAAAAAACACGGTGCTATGGATGCGCCATATGCTCCGAATGCAACATGTGTGGCACCTATTAATACATCTATTAATAAACCTACTGCAAAGTCTAATAATGATTTTGTCTGTTCTTGGGAAGTTATTGACAACATACTAAAAGTACGCATAGGCACGGTAACACATGAATGGAGGCTTGTGGATCAAACTTCTTTCTCTTATCGTATTAATAAAGATCTCATCGGGAGTGGAACGAACGTGTATTCTGAAACAGACGGGTTTGGATATCTCACTGACTCCGTTTCTTCCGAAAAAATCTTTCAGTCTAATCTTCTCGACTACTACCGCAGCGAGCTTATGCAGAATGTTGAACCAAATGACAACCCGTGGACATACTTTCAAACCAGCCTTAGTTCGACCGTTTTCAAACCCACGACTGACCCAAATGTCGTTAGCTATAGCCATGCGGCTCCGTTTACCGGCCATAAAAAAATGTGGGGCGAAACTTCTATCCTTTTCAATGACGCGCCTTCTTCCAATTTGATGATCTTTATAAACGGCGGTCATGATTATAACGAAAATGGATGTCTGGACGAGACAGGCCATTCACAACAAATGTTAGGTGTCAAAGAAGGAGATAAAATCACGAAAATGGTGGGTATCGAATATAGCTGGGAAACAGACGGATATCCCATCCTAAGTATTTTACGCTACTATAAACCAAACACTTCCTCTAACGTCTCTATCAAACTTGTTTCTCCTCCTATCCCCGATCTTACGAAAGGACAAACGTATACACTCGCATGGACATCGACCAATGCACCACCCGGTGCCTATGTAGGGAACATTCAACTTTTCAAAGTAGCTTCATCGTTTCTGAACTCATCCAAACTCCCGTGCCTGCCACAGGATCAATGCAGTGGCAGCTCCCACTGGATCTCCCAAGCGATAATTACTATAGTATTAATTTGATCTTATACGCCGATTTCCCCGGAGGCAGAATGCGGGTGCCTGTAGCCTCGGTCCGCTCAGCAAACTTTTCAATTAGAGAGTAATTCTTACTATACTGATGTCTCTTGACAAATGTATATGTTTTTAATATACTTTTTTACATGTTAATCTTGCCCAAGCCTGTTTTTTTTGAATGGGACAAGGGTAATTTTGATAAAAATTATCAAAAACATAAAGTTACTAATAAAGAAGCTGAAGAAGTTTTTGATAACGAACCTAAGTTTATCTTTGAAGATAAAAAGCATTCAGAAACAGAAAAACGATATGGTATTTTCGGTCGGACAAAAAATGGAAAATTATTATCAATTGTTTTTATTATTAGAAATAATAAAATTCGAATTATAACGGCTCGAAATATGAGCAAAAAGGAAAGGAGGTCATATGAAAAAATTAAAATTAATCCCAAAATTTAAAAATGAAGATAATGAGCGTGATTTTTGGGCAACTCATGATCTCACTGATTATTTTGATGTTAGTAAAGCACAAAGAGTCATTTTTCCTAATCTAAGGCCGTCAACCGAAACAATCTCTTTAAGATTACCTCAATATCTTTTAGCGCGGATCAAAGAGCTTGCCAATAGTAAAGATGTTCCCTACCAATCACTGATTAAAATATTTTTAGCTGACAGAGTAAATAAAGAATTAAGGTCAATTTAGTTACGCGCCGCGGCTTAAGGAGTCGAGAAATTCCTGGTTATTTTTAGTTTTAGACAGTTTTTCAATCAGGGCCGTTAACCTTTCCTCAGAATCAAGTAAAGACAGCATTCGTCTTAAGGTAGCCACTTTTTTTAGGGTTTCTTTATCAAACAAGAGTTCCTCGTGACGAGTACCAGAATGCTCAGCGTCGATGGCCGGATAGATTCTTTTATCGGCAAACTTCCGCTCCAGATGAAGCTCCATGTTGCCGGTACCTTTAAATTCTTCATAAATTAAGTCATCCATACGTGACTCTGTTCCAACTAAGGCGGTGCCGATGATGGTTAGACTCCCACCCTCTTCACAGTTTCGGGCCGCCCCGAGAAATTTTTTGGCCGGGTAAAGAGCTGACGGATCAAATCCACCCGAAAGACTCCTGCCGCTATTACCGGCCGAAAGATTAAGGGCTCTAGCCAAGCGAGTGACCGAGTCAAGTAGGATGATGACGTCCTTACCCATCTCCACCATTCTTTTAGCGCGGTCTAAAGCTATATTAGCCACTTTGACCTGTTGTCGAGGCGACTCATCAAAATTGGAGGCACCGGTCTCCCCTTTGATAAATCGCCTGATTTCAGTCACCTCTTCCGGTCGTTCGCCAATAAGAATCGCCATTAAAAAGACTTTAGGATAGTTTTTAGCAATGGCTTCAGCAATCTCTTTAAGAAAAGTGGTCTTGCCCGCCTTTGGTTGGGAGACGATGAGCGCTCGTTGGCCAAAACCAATCGGACATACAAGATCTATAATTCTCATTGAAAGGATGTCTTGGTTCGTTTCCAGCTTCACCTGTTTGTTGGGGTGAATCGAGGTGAGCTGATCAAAGTTCTTCCGTGTCCGACTCTGTTCTTCGGTTAGTTCTTCCCTATTAATTTTCTTGATTAAAAGTAGCGAGTGAAATCGTTCGCCTGGCTTCGGGGGTCGAGCTAAACCTTCTACCTGATCACCGCGGCGCAGCCAAAATCGGCGGATTTGTGAATTAGAAACATAAATATCTTTGTCTGGAGCAAAACTATAGTCATGCCTTAAAAAACCATAACCGCCAAAGGTAATATCCAAAATTCCCGAAGCGGTATAGCTTATCTTTAAATCATCTTTTAATCTTTCTTCCGCAGAAGAATATGTAGGTTTAACTACCCTTTTTTCTTCCTTTAGTGGCGCCTTCTGAATCGGTTTCTCTTCTATGGTCCCGATCATCGAAGTAACGTCTAAAACGTCGTCGGTATTTTCTTTAGCTATTTTTTTAGTCGAAGTCATATAAAAAGATGCCTGAACATTGAAATAGAAACAATATTTACCGTGCTTTTAAATTCTTAAGAAAGTCAACAGTCAACTAAAACATACTAATGGGAGCGCTTTCTCTCGTATCTTTTTTATCTTATAGAGCTATTATATATAAATTTTAAAAAAATGCAAATGATTTTATTTTCTTCAAAGAAGTGATCCTCCTTGATAAGTGATTTTAAACTTTTTCCCAGCAAGTAAAATAGGGAGACATCTCTCCTAACTCACGGGTTAGGGGAAAACTATCTCATTCCCCGCCAGAGGCGGAGTTACCTTTGTGTTGTGATAACGTTAAGAAAAAGTTTTTAAAGTTCTTCCACCTTTTAAGTGGTTTTCTTATCAGGAGGATCGATTTAAGTATACAAAACTACTTTTTTATTTGTCAAGCCCCGATTTAATCGGGGCGCAGACCCCGTAGACTCGCCCCTCGGAGATCCCGATTTAATCGGGACGACGAGGTAAGAGTTCTTCGAGGTCAAGATTAAAAACCAGAACTGTTATAATTTTTCCATGCGCAAGTATTGGGTGGTGTTTACGACGACGGTCAAGGAATACTTTGTCTATCGACTAAACTTCATTATCTGGCGGCTGCGGGTTTTCCTTTCCTTCGCCATCACCTTTTTTCTCTGGCTGGCTGTTTTTCAAGACAGGATCCGCTTTGCCTCTTATGAAAAAAACTATCTTCTTTCTTACATTTTATACGCCAACATCCTGGCTAACTTTGTTTTAGGAACACGGACAATTGACATTGCTGCCGAGATTATTGACGGATCGATTATCAACCGACTGCTAAAACCAATCTCTTTTTTTAAATTTTATCTCTGCCGTGATCTGGCTGACAAGTTACTTAACCTTGTTTTTGTTGTTGTTGAAGTCGGTCTTCTGGTAATTCTTTTTAAAACACCACTGGTGGCCCCTAAAAATTGGTTGGTTTTTTTTGTCTTTATTAGTAGTGGCACTCTTATTTCTTTTTTTATCAGTCTCTGCCTTTCCTTCATCGGTTTTTGGAGTAATGAGGTTTGGTCACCCCGCTTTCTCTTCTTGACCATGGTCTTTTTCCTCTCTGGTACCTACTTTCCTCTCGACCTCCTCCCACGAATTATTTATTATCTGTTATTACTCACCCCTTTTCCTTATCTTTATTATTTACCAACACAAATACTTCTAGGCAAGGTTTATCAAATCGGCTACTGGCCGTTGATAATTTCCTTTTTTTGGTTATGGTTGTTAGGGCGAATTACCGTTTATTTATGGCGAACCGGCAATAAAAATTACTCGTTTTGGGGAAGATGATAAAAAAATCAAGGATAACAAATTTGTGTGACTTGGAAGTGAATTTACAATTATCAATGAAGGAAACAAGATCTATTAAGAACCAGTATAAATAAGAAGTGAAGAATACGGATTTTTGACAACATGGCACGCGTGGCTGCCAAATATATAATCTGAAACCGCGCTTACTAGCTTGCTGCATGTTGCAAAAAGACGTATTCGAACTTCTTAACAATAAAATTATGAACAAAATAAAACATAACCTAAAAATTTTTTTCCTTTTCTCCAAGTTTTCCCTGAAAACCACCTTCCAAACCCGCCTGGGCGTAATATTTTTACTCTTGGGTAAGGCCGTCCGCTTTCTCTTCTTTTTTTCCCTTATTTATTTTATTTTTGCTCGCGTTAAACTCCTCAAAGGCTATACACTTAACCAGGCGGCCATTTTTTATCTTACCTTCAACCTGATTGATACTATTAGTCAAATTCTTTTTCGAGAAGTTTATCGTTTTCGTCCCCTGGTTGTCTCTGGCGACTTCGACACGGTCTTAACTAAACCATACCATCCCCTCCTTCGAATCCTGCTTGGTGGCGTTGATTATCTTGACGTTATTATGATTGTTCCTTATGTCCTGTTAACAATTTTTTTCGCCGGGCAAAATCCTTCAACTACCTTACTTTCAACTTTTAACTTTTCACTTTTAATTTTTAATTCTTTATTGATGGCCACTGCCTTTCACATCTCTGTCTTAGCCTTTGGCGTCATCACCACCGAGGTTGACAACACCATCATTGTTTATCGAGATCTGACCAGCCTAGGCCGCTTCCCTATCGACATTTATCAACGACCGTTGCGTGAGATTTTCACCTTCATTATTCCGGTTGGCGTCATGATGACCTTTCCGGCTAAAGCGTTATTCTGTTTGTTGTTATGGCCAAACATCGCTTACATTTTTATTATAGGTATTGTTTTGTTTTGGCTCTCATTAAAATTCTGGTATTATGCATTAAGAACATATCAATCTTGGGGAGGATAATAAGAATTTTTAATTTATAATTTCTAATTTTTAATATTTAAAAAAGCGAAGGTAACAAAAAATGAAAAAGTGTGAAGTGTGCGGATTTTTAATCGGCCACTTCTGGTTCGACAAGCTCACCATAAACTATTAGAATTAAAATCTTTTTCTTTTATC
>PEUF01000025.1 GCA_002780795.1 Candidatus Roizmanbacteria bacterium CG02_land_8_20_14_3_00_36_15
GATGGAACAACAGAAAAAATATTTACAAATTATTACTAGAAAACTTTAGAGAAAAACCTCTCTAAAGTATCCTAGACCCTTCTAAATAACCTATCAATTCCTCGATATGAAGGATAAGAATCAGTATAAACAGTTGAGCCGGGAACGATATAGGCTTCAACAAAATCTAAGATGTCTGTACGGTAAACGTTAAATCCTTTTAAAATATGAAGAACAATCTGTTTGCTTTTGATCTCCTTGGCAGCAATAACAGCTCGTCCGCCCCAGCCTCCAAGGTAGACTTCATCCATTTGGATTGTCCCTTTAAGTTTTTCTTGACTATTGGGCAATTTAGTCCTTAAAAGATCAAACCAATGACGAACTGCTTTTTCAGATAATCCCGTAAGGCTCTGACTTTGTTTTACCGGTATAGCATTTACAAAACACCAAATAATTAACCAGATTGATCTTGGAGCTAGTTTGGCGTTCTTAAGATAAGTGTGGAAAAGTAAAGAGAATCTAAGATCACATCTTCTACATCAGTATCTTTCCTGATAACTAATAATCCTGAAAGAAGAACATTTTGGGCAGAAAATATTTCTGCCAAACAATATCTTTTTTACCAGTTTTTTAATCTGGCGGTTAGTGGGTATTTGAGGATTTATCATCCTCAAATGTTAGTGGAGTTTTGACAAGTGGGTGGGATTACCCTTTTATTTGCTGTTGATTTTAGAATTTTCTGGTGTATAATTATTTTCATCTTATGAAAAATTTGGCAATCAAATTTTATTTTTATTTTACCCGTCAATGCGGTGGTTAATTGATTTGTAAGATAAAAATAAATTAGCCCCGCGAAAGCGGGGATTTTTTGTATGGTTTGTTGCCAAATTGAAAATTTGGCTTACAAACCCTAAATCCTCCAAAGTTCGCTCTTTGTGACGACGAGCGAACCCGCCTGCCAATCGCCTTCGGCGATAGCCGATGGCGGGCAGGTAGCGAAGAGTTTAGTCACAAAGTAAGAACTGGAGGATGTTATAAGTATTATGGGCATAAAATCTAAATCGATTTCATTTTATTTCTATTTTTACCCCGAATAAGGCGGGAAGTCATTTTAATGTTTTAAAACATTAAAAAACCAAACCCCGCCACAAGCGGGGTTTTTTATTAATTAATTTTTAATATCTTATGAAAAATTTAAAGCAAAAACGATTAAACAAAATACTTAATCCAAAAGACAGAAGAACGGTTATATTGCCGTTAGACCATGGTATTAGCGACGGGCCTATTGCGGGATTGATTGACATGAGAAACACACTAAAAAAGGCTATTGAAGGAGGTGTCGACACGATTATTATACATAAGGGGATATATAAGATATATCGCGACTTACTTATTAAAAAACCAGTAATGATTCATATTTCAGCATCAACAATGTTTGGTGAACCATTACGGAAAGTAATAGTGACCAGACCATCGGAAGTAATAGCGCTTGGCGCAATTGGAGTATCTATACATATAAATTTAGCGAATGAATTTGAACACGAAATGATCAGGGATTTGGGAATTATTTCCGGCGAATGTGAAGAGTTGGGCTTGCCACTGTTAGCCATGATTTATCCCAGAAATCGAATCAATAATAAAATTGTTACTTTTACCGATGTGGAGCACGTCAAACATGCGGCAAGATTGGGAGCAGAGTTAGGCGCAGATATTGTTAAGGTTCCTTACACTGGAGACTCTAAGTCATTTTCGGAAGTAGTTAGGGGATGTCCAATACCGGTGGTAATAGCCGGAGGCGCTAAAGGAGATGAAAAAACCATGCTTAAATCAATAGACGACTGTATAAAAGTAGGCGCGGCCGGAGTATCTGTTGGACGTAATGTCTTCCAACATGAAGATATGGTTGGCATGATCAAAAAAGTGAGAAAGATAGTGCATCAGCCTTAGTCCAATTAAAAATTATATTTTCAATTTATAACTATGAAACAATTTTGGTTCAAAATGAACAGGTGGAATCGGGAGATAGCGACCTCCGCTATTGAATCCGGTTTTCAGACTTTTTATTTACCGTCAAACTGTATTGATAAGATGAAAGAACTGGCAAAAGTTGTAATAATCGCAAATTCAGAAAAAGCCGATCTACAACTTGGTAAAGATGTGCTTGAAATCACAATCAATACAAAAGCGGATGAAAAAAAGGTAACAAGTTTACACGGGAAAATACCCGTAATACTCGATTACATCGACTGGACTATTATTCCCCTTGAAAATCTTATATCAAAAACTACTAATTTAATTCAATTAGTACATAGTCAAGACGAGGTTAAAACATCTTTAACAACTTTGGAAAGAGGCGCCGATGGTATTTTATTGGAAATAGAGGATAAAAATACTATTAAGAAGGTTGGTGAATTAATCACAAAATCACAAAATGAGAAATTAAAATTACAGGAAGCAGAAATTATTGAAACCGCCTCGATTGGAATGGGAGATAGAGTAATTATAGATACGGCTACAATTCTCAAGCCAGGTCAAGGATTGTTGATCGGAGACTCTTCTTCAATAATGTTTCTGGTTTATAACGAAAACGTTATTAACCCATACTGTGAGCCACGACCATTTAGAGTGAATGCCGGCGGGGTACACGCATATATCCGTATGCCGGGAAACCAGACGATGTATATATCTGAATTAAAAAGCGGAATGATTACTTTATTGGTGGATCCACGAGGTAATACCGAAGAAGCAATTATTGGTAGGGTAAAAATTGAAAAAAGACCGATGATGCTGATCAGGGCAAGAATGGCGGATAAAGAGTTTACATTAGTAATGCAAAACGCAGAAACCATTCGGTTAACTAAACCGAGCGGCGAGTTCATTTCTATAGTTAAGTTAAAACACGGTGATAAAGTATTGGCCAATGTTCAAGAAACCGCTATGGGTAGACATTTTGGTCAAGCAATTAAAGAAATTATTATCGAAAAATGAGAAACAAAAAAATTATTGTAAACAAATTAGGTGGCGTGATTATGGGTTCGGCCAAATTACTGGCATTGGCCAAGGTTGAAATTGTTCGTCAGATGAGTAAACACTGTCAACCGATAGTTGTAGTTTCTGCCCTACAAGGAGTGACCGATGATTTAGTGGCAATACTAAATAAATTAGATAGGTTAGTTAATTCAGGCATTGTTGACAGTAGTAAGACTCAATTTATCATTAACAAATTTATTGAGTGCCTTAGAAAAAAACATAGCGCTCTTGTTGAGCAACTTATAGTTGCAAAAGAAAATAATGAACTGGTTAAACATAGAATTATACAGATATTAAAAAAATTACGTCAAGATTTGGAAACGGTAACTGTCCGTGGTGCGCTTCCAGAACTACAGGATAGAGTACTTTCATTTGGTGAGAAATTAGCCAGCATTATTTTTAGTATATATTTAACAGATAATAAAATAAATGTAGAAAGTTTAACAAGCGAAGAAATTGGCATTATTACAAATGAAAATCATTTAGATGCTGAAATAGATTATACACTGGCAAAATCAAACATAATTCAAAAACTAAAAAAATGTACTGGAATACCGGTGATAACGGGATTTACAGGAATAACAATAAGTAAAAAAACCACTACTTTAGGGAGAGGTGGATCAGACGCCACTGCCTGTTTTATTGGTGCCGCTTTGTCAGCTAAAAAAATTATTCTTTGGAAAGATGTGCCAGGTGTTCTTTCCGCTGATCCAAACATTTTCCCAAACGCCAAAACATTAAAGTCTATCAATTATATGGAAGCTGAAAAATCGGGAAAAGTCATTTTTGATAAAGCAGTACAGTACTTAAAAATATCCAAGGTGCCAACAGAGGTTACATATATCAGGGACGCAAAAATAAAAACACAGATCGATGAGCAAACAAAAACCGAATTGGGGGCAATGCAATCAAAGTCTAAAATTCCAGTAGCAATATTAGGAGCAACAGGTATGGTTGGACAACGTCTTATATCTTTACTGGCTAATCACCCCCTATTTGAAGTAGCAGTTGTAGCGGCATCGGTCAATTCGGCTGGAAAAACATATAGAGAGGCGGTATTAAATAAATGGACGATCTCATCAACTATTCCAGATAAGGTAAAAGATATTATCGTTATGGAAGTTAATCGCGATAAAGAAAAAATAGCGCGTGTGGCAAAAATTGCATTTTCGGCCCTAGATATGGATAAAAACTTGATTAAGCGTCTTGAAATTGAATATGCTAGTTTAGGCGTGGCTGTAATTTCTAATAATTCAGCACATCGTTGGACTAAAGACATACCCATGATAATACCTGAAGTTAATTCAAGCCACACTAAACTTATTGATATTCAGAGAAGACAAAGAAAGTGGAAAACCGGATTGATTGCAGTTAAACCAAACTGTTCCATACAATCCTACGTTCCGGTGTTGGAAGCGTTAAAAAAATTTATGCCAACAAGGGTAATCATTACGACTTTACAAGCAATATCCGGCGCGGGGAAAACGTTTAAATCATGGCCGGAGATGCACGATAATATTATTCCATTTATTGGCGGCGAAGAAGAAAAATCTGAACAAGAGCCTATGAAAATATGGGGAAAAATAGTCAAAGATAAATTACGTTTAGCGACTTTGCCAAAAATCTCGGCGACCTGTATACGTGTTTCCATTTCTAATGGTCATATGGCGGCTGTATCAGTAAAATTTAAGAAAAATCCAACGAAACAAGACATAATTAATTCAATAATAAATTTCAAGAATCCTATTCGTAAATTTAATTTACCATCAGCCCCAAAAAATTTTATTGAATATATTGAAAAAAATGATAGGCCACAGCCAAAGTTAGATCGTGACAATCAAAAAGGAATGGGAATCACTGTTGGAAGAATACGCGAAGACAGTATACTGGATTGGAAGTTTATTGTTCTTTCTCATAATACTCTTCGTGGGGCTGCTGGTGGGGCCGTGCTTATGGCAGAATTATTAGTTCATGAAGGATATATTATATGAAACTTGTTGTCAAAAAAAGTAAAAATTTAAGAGGATTTATTGATATTCCTCCGGCAAAGTCTCATGGTTGGAGAATATTATTTTTGTCTGGATTAGCCAAAGGAAAATCAGAGATTGTTCGACCCAAAGAATCAAGTGATTGGTTTAGGGCGGTGGAAGGTATAAGACAATTTGGAGCAAAAATTCAAAAAATCGGTAAAAACTGGTTGGTCGAAGGCATAGGAAAACACATAAAAGTTCCTGATAATGTAATAGACTGCGGCAATTCCGGTCCGCTTTTGCGTTATTTTGGTATTTTGGCAGCGGTTTTATCAGACAAATATATAGTAATTACAGGAGATGAATCGTTAAGACATAATAGATTGGCAAAACCGGTCGTCGACGCCGTTAATCAACTTGGCGGTTGGAGTGTTTGTACGAAAGAAGATACTCATGCACCAATTATTATTAAAGGAAAGGTTGATGGAGGAAGATGTACGGTTGACGGCGCTGAATCACAAATTGTTTCTGCGCTGTTAATGGGTTGTTCTTTGTGTAAAAACGATACCGAAATTTTTGTTACTAATGTTGGTGAAAAGTCTTGGGTGAAGTTAACGATATCTTGGTTAAAAAAAGCAGGAATTAATATAGAAAACATTAATGGTCGTTACGATCATTATTTTGTTAAAGGAAGCCAACGACTAAAGCCTCTCGGAAAAGTAGTCGTTCCGGTTGATTGGCAGACAGCACCAACGGTTTTACTTGGAGGAATCTTAATTCCCGGATCAAAGATTACTATCAAAAATATTGACAATCAAGATGTTTGTCCTGACCGGTTGGTCGTGCCGTTTTTACAAAAAATGGGAGCAAATATTAAAGTTGAAAACAGCTCAATCACCGCCTGTTATTCGCCTAATTTAAAAGGAATTAAGGTTGATGCTAATGATTTTACCGACCAGTTTGTTCCTTTGGCTATTGCCGCAGCCTTCGCTCAAGGAGAGACCTTAATTTATAACAATGAAATACAACGTCATAAAGAGTGTGATCGGATCAGTGCCGTTGCCCGATCTTTAAACCAAATGGGAGTTGATGTAGTTGAGAAAAAAGACGGTCTGATAATAAACGGTAATGGCGGGACAGACCTTAAAGGAGCAGAGATTAACTGTCAGAAAGATCACCGGATGGTGATGAACTTTGCTATGGCCGGTATGAGAGCTAAAGGGAAAACGATTTTAAGCGATGCCGAGACATTGGAAAAATCTTTTAACGGTTTTTGCGATCAGTTAAAAATTCTCGGAGCTAATATATGGATAACTTAATACTCATTGGCTTAAAAAATTGTGGAAAAACAACTCTTGCAAGAAAAATATCAGATCATTTTAAGATGTATTTGATTAAAATTGATGATCTCATTGAAAAACAACACGCAAAAGATAAAAAAGAAAAACTAACCTTTAGAGAGATATTCAAAAAATGGGGCAAAGATTATTTTAGAAGTTTAGAAACAAGAATTTTAAAAGAAATCGAAAGAAATAAATTAAAAGAAATAGTAGTTGATTGCGGAGGAGGCGTGCCAATGAGAGAAGAAAATAGACAGATATTAAAAAAGATTGGCAAAGTTGTCTTTATAGATTTAGATAAAGAAATAAATTTTATAAGGATTATGAATAACGGCATTCCCGCCTTTTTTAAATATAAAAATGATCCAAAAAAATCATTTGTTGAGTATGAAAAAGAAAGGCGAGCTCTTTATGGAAAATTAGCCGACTATATTATTAGAATAAAAAACGAAAGTCCAGAAGAAATATTAAAAAAAATTATTAAATTAAAAATATTTAATGTATGAAAATATCAGCTAAAACAAAGTTTTGCATTATCATCGGCGATCCGGTTGATCATTCGCTGTCACCGGCTATGCATAACGCTGCTTATAAACATTTAGGTATTGATGGTAAATTTGTTTATTTAGGGAGTAATGTAAAAATTACGGACGTCAAAAAAATAGTTAAGGCGATGAGGGCAATGAATAATTTTCGCGGTTTAACTTGTACTATTCCTCACAAAATCGAGGTGATGAAATATTTAGACTGGGTTGACCCTGTGGCTGAAAAAATCGGCGCCGTCAATACCGTGGTCAATGATAACGGCAGATTAAAAGGCTACAACACTGATTGGTTGGGGGTAGTTAAACCATTAGAGAAAATAACCGGCCTTAAAGGAAAAAAAATCGCTGTTTTAGGTGCAGGAGGAGCGGCCCGAGCCGTTGTTTACGGTGTTTTGATTAAAGGAGCAAAGGTAAAAATTTTTAACCGGACCGAAGAAAAAGCGAAAAAATTAGCCGAAGAGTTCGGTTGCCAAGGGACCGGTTTAGACAGGGAAAAAGAAATTGCCGAGTTTGACATTATTATTAACGCCAGTCCGGTCGGAATGATGCCTAATGAAGACCAGACGCCAATAGCCACAACTTTAATTAATAAAAATCAAATTATTTTTGACATAGTTTATAAACCTTTTAAGACAAAGCTGTTGAGAGAAGCGGAGAAAAAAGGAGCAGTGGTTATTCCGGGGGTTGAGATGCTCCTTCACCAAGGGACGGCCCAGTTTGAGCTTTATACTAATTGCCAAGCGCCGGTTGATATTATGAAAAGAACATTATATAGAAAATTAAAAATTAAAAATTAAAAATGAAAAATTACAATTCAAAATTAAAAATTTGCACACCGGTAATTGGAAAAACATTAAATGAATTCTTAAAAAACCTTGATAAAGTTCAAGAGATTTCTGAAATGGTTGAGTTAAGAGTTGATTATATAAATAATTTAACCGAAAAAGATTTAAAAATAATTAGAGAACAAACAATAAAAGAGTCAATCTTTACCTGCCGGAAAAGAAGCGAAGGCGGATTATATCAAGGAGACGAGCGGTCAAGAATAAAAATCATCCGCCAGGCCTGTGGGCTGGGCTTTGACTATGTTGATATTGAACTGTCATCGATTAAATACTTTGACCTGCCGCTTGATGAAAAGAGTAAAATAATCTTATCGTTTCATAATTTTAAAAAAACACCGACGGTGACCGAGCTGCAGATTATTAGAAATAGAATGAGATTTTGCCGGCCTGATATTATGAAACTAGCCACCATGGTTAAAAAAGAAGAAGATATAAAAGTTTTGTTACGTTTGCTTTTGGAAAAAGAAAAAGATGAAAAAATGATTGTTCTGGGTATTGGCGAAAAAGGAAAGATAACGCGGATTTTAGGACCAATTATGGGTAATTATTTGACTTATGCCGCAACTGATTATGGTCAATCGACACAAGGACAGATTGATGTTTTTGATTTAAAAAAGATTTATAAATTTTTAACTTTTCATTTTTAATTTATTTATATGGCAGGAAATACATTTGGAACTTTGTTTCGGGTGACAACTTTTGGCGAATCCCATGGTGGGGTAGTTGGTTGTGTGGTAGATGGCTGCCCGCCTGGACTTAAAATCGCTAAAGAAGATATTCAAAAAGATCTAGATCGAAGAAAACCCGGGCAAAACTCAATTACAACACCCAGAAAAGAACAGGACGAAATTCATATTCTATCCGGAGTCTGTGACGGCGTGACGACAGGAGTGCCGATTATGCTTTTGGCGTGGAATCTTGATGCCCGGCCGCATGAATATATAAAACTAAAAAATATTTTTAGACCGGGTCATGCAGATTTTACATATCAGCAAAAATTCGGGATCAGGGATTGGCGGGGGAGCGGTCGGGCTTCGGCGAGAGAAACTTTGGCGCGAGTTGCGGCCGGCGCCATTGCCAAAAAATTTCTGAAAGAAAAATTGAATATCGAATTCATTGCCTATGTAGAACAAGTTGGCGAAATTAAAACAGAGATAGATTTTAATAAAGTCACCCTATTACAGATTGAATCAAATATTGTCCGTTGTCCTGACGAAAGAGCGGCAAAGAAGATGATTCAATTAATTAATCAATTAAAGCAAGAAGGCGATTCGGTTGGTGGCATTATCCGAGGAGTAATAAAAAATGTTCCGATAGGTTTGGGCGAGCCGGTTTTTGATAAATTATCCGCTGATTTAGGCAAAGCGATGTTGTCAATTCCGGCTGTCAAAGGATTTGAAATAGGCAGCGGGTTTGAAGGCGTAAAGATGAAGGGAAGCGAGCATAATGATGAATTTTTTGTTGACAGAAAAGAAACTATCAGGATGAGAACAAATAATTCCGGTGGCACCTTGGGCGGGATTTCCAACGGCGAGACGATTCATTTCCGAGTGGCGTTCAAACCGGTGTCAACTATTATGAAAAAACAAAAAACCGTTGATATTAATAAAAAAGAAGTAGAACTAGAAGCGTCCGGACGCCATGATCCTTGTGTATTGCCTAGAGCGGTGTCGATTGTTGAGGCGATGGCGGCCTTGG
>PEUF01000031.1:0-1248 GCA_002780795.1 Candidatus Roizmanbacteria bacterium CG02_land_8_20_14_3_00_36_15
AAACCTGTTTCATACTTTGGTTGTAAAACGGTAAACCGATAATTTTAAAATTTCTATTTTGTATTTTTAGTTCCGGTTCCGCTTGTTTTTCCATTTCTACTAAGAATTGCTGTTTCCAGCCTTCCTTCCCCAACTCGAACTGTCCATCTTTATCCTTGAATTGATCGCCTTTAGGTTCGATAAACACCTGATACACCGCTACTTTTTTTGAGCCATTTTTCTTAAGCATCAGTAGAAAATCCGGTTCAAAACCGCGTCCGGCCGTAAAGTCAAAAATTTTAAAGTAACGTTCGTTTCTGATTAAGGCGATCTCCGAATACTGTTTTTTCAGGTTTAGAAAAGAAGCTTCAAAAAAATTAATAAATCCCTGCTCTTCGCTGGTGCCGTAAAAATTATTTTGGGCAAACCAGGTTTTAGCAGCTAAGTCGATTTCGGCAATTGCCTGTGCCCGCTGGTCATCCTTGGCCAGTTTAATTATCTTATTGTCTTTAAAAACTTCTTTTAACTGTTTGACTTTAAATAGCTTGGTGCCGACAAATTCTTCGGTGCCGATTTTGGCCTCAGCGGCAATTTTTTTCAGGATCGATAGACTAATCTCAAATTTTTGCGATGCCGATAAACTGGCAATCATCATTACCGGCCCGGTTACTTCAACCTTAACGCTGCCTAAATATTTTTTTGACAAGATAAATTCAGAGACAGATTTTAAATAGGGAAAATATTGTTTTAAATTTACAAACCGGTAAAATTCCAATCTGTCCAGAGCCGTTCGGATAATCTGGGTATCAAAATCCAGCAGGAAATATATCTTTTTACTCTGTTCCGGTGCGGTTGATGGCAAGATATCTTCCAGCAGAGTTTCTTCGACTGTTTCCCCGGATTTAACCACGGCCTGATGATTGAGATTAATTTTGGCATCAGCGAAACTCAAAATATCTTTGCGGTCGTTTTTTACCCGATCATTTAGATAAATAACTCCTTTTTGCCAAAAATCGGATTTTTGGAATTCAGGTTTAAAAAATAAATCCCGTTGAATGTATTCTTCCGGATATATCCCGATTTGGGTCATGGCCGCTTTGAGTTCCTGAATGTATTTAGGGTTGCTGGCGCTGTGGTAAAACAATTGTTCCAAAATGCGCAGTTCGCTTCCCGCATCTTCATCGAATTTTCTTTTGTACTGGTCGTCGTTGGGATTAATTTTAAACGGAAAATAGCGGGCGCCGCGGCCGATTAGCTGGGCTTCGGCCA
>PEUF01000031.1:1265-2424 GCA_002780795.1 Candidatus Roizmanbacteria bacterium CG02_land_8_20_14_3_00_36_15
CGGTTAGCTTTAGCGTCGCGGGTGTTGTAAAGCCGGACAATATCAAACAGGTTTAACACATCCCAACCCTCGTTTAACATATCCACGGCAAACACCGCCCGGATTTCATTGCCGGAGGCTTCCAAGTTGTTGACTAAAATCTGGGCGGCTTCTTTTTCTTCGTTAGAGTCAATTGATAAACACTTGGTGGTATCAAAGTCGGTTTTAAGTTCAGCAATCAGATTATCCAGGCTGATGTGGTTGTCTTTAAAATATTGAAACGCTTTTACTAAAGTAGCGCTTTGGCCATGATTGTATTTATTGATATCGGTCGATTTCAGATTTTTGATTTTGGCTAAAAACTTTTCTTTGAATTCCTTGGACACGACTGTATTGTCATTGCGGTTGACCGGCACATTGACATAGTTGGATTTAAATAAAATCACCGGTTTTAGCGGGATTTTGTATTTCTCGGCAATTTTCCTCCGGTACTGGCTTAAAATTACCGCCTGCAAGGCCCGGTCAATCGGGTCAAGATCGGCTTCCATGACTTCGATTTCCTTGGAGTATTTATCCAGCCGGAATTGTTTTAAATCATACTGAAAAATTATTTTATCCTCATATTTTTGGCGGATTGCCGGATTTGTCAGATCAATCGTGGCGGTAAATTCCAGCAGGATATTTTTAGAGCTTGACCGGAAAATCCGCTCGACCGTGTATTCCCAGCTTTTCTTTTCTTCCTCCTCGCCTTTGGTTAATTTTGACTTAGTTAAAGTATTCAGGTGGTGGGCTTCGTCGGAGATTAACGCGACTGCCTTATCCTCAAAATCTTCGTAGGTTAAGACGTTCTCTTTGGGAAAATTCAGGCGGGTGTGCAACCCTTGAATGGTGGTAAAAACGATATTAATGTCATCGGCACCGGCCGTGGCAAAATTATCTACTGGCTTAACCTTGACTTCTTGTTCCCCGAATTTAATTTTTTGGCTAAACAAGAATTTTGGGGACAAACTATTTAAAAAATTGTCCTTGGTTTTTTCGATAATGTTGGTACTGTTGACAAAAAAGATGAAATTCCGATAACCCTTTTGGTATAGCTCTAAAATATTGGCGGCCATAATTAATGTTTTCCCCGATCCGGTGGCCATATGAAACAATATTTGTGCCGGATATTGCCGCTGGC
>PEUF01000005.1 GCA_002780795.1 Candidatus Roizmanbacteria bacterium CG02_land_8_20_14_3_00_36_15
AACTAATTTTATTTTTTATTAATATAATAGAAACCAAAAATCGACAGACCAAAGGCAACTATTATCAAAACTGTATTTAAAGTATTAACATTCATTTTATTTTCTTCTTAAATACCAATAGTAACTAAAAAGACCAAAAACAAAGATTATTATATAAGCCAAAAAATAATAAGTATCAAAGTTTTCCTTCATTTTAAAAAATCCAGTGAAACTTGTAAAAAGAATCCTGACCCAATTATTGCTATCATTAGCCTTAAAGAAAAAAGGTGTTGATTTTCAACACCAGTAAACATTGGTGTCACCGCTCCTGCCGCTAACAAAACTAAAGCTAAATTATTATAAAATGTTGCCAGATTTTCTTTTTGTTTATCATTTAATCTTTTCATATCACCTTTAACAACCTGAATAATAAGAAACTGATAAAATAGAATAATACTACCTGAAAAATTGGCAAATATAAAGAGAGAAATATGGTGACGATCGCCAGAATGAAATAGGCTTCGTTATGGATCGAAGGCAGAAGCCCTTTGGTCATCAGCATTAGAATCATCAAGGTTAACAGCACCCGCTTGTCAAACCACCACAGCGGCCAACCAAAAGCCCAGGCCAGACCGACCAAGACGGCTGCCAAGATTAAAAAAATTTCTTTAGTGTCAAAATAAAATGGACCGATGTACATATATTTATTCTAACTGAATTTTATTTTTTATTTCATCTAAAAATTTGTTTATATCATCTATGTCTTTCATTAAAGTCTTATATACATCTTCAAAATTAACTTTTCCATATTCATGGGCAAGAATATTACGAAATCCACTCATACTTTTCATTTTAAATGATATTTCTTTAGAAATTAAACCATTTGCCTCTGCTAATATCTCAAAAACTTCTCCATAAGTTCCTGGTTTTCTAAGATCTGCATACGAGATGACTGCCTCGGCAAAATCTATCGTAGCCTGACATAAAAGATATAGATACCGTTCTACTGCTCCATATATTATTTCATCATTCTGAATTTTTTCTTTTTCATATTTCCTAAGAGGCTTTAATATAGCAAAGTATTTTTGAATCTGGCTTAATTTCCTTTTTAAAATGTCTACGTTTGTCATAAATTATGGTGCCTTGAAAAAACTTGAAAATCAAAATACTCATTAAGAATCTGTGGTTCAGCAATTATCTTATAAGGTTCTACATTATAGATAAGTTTTCCTCTAATCGCCTGATATTTTAAAAGTGATCCAACATCATCGTTAAGAATGACTATATCCACTTGATTGGTCTTGAGTAATGAAGTCAATGTTCCATTTAACTCAAGTAAAATATTAAATCTTCGCTGTTTTGGTATTTTTTCATCAAAATAAACAGCAAAATCATAATCACTCATTGGTCCGGCTTTCCCTTCGGCTCTGGAACCAAAAAAATAAACCAATTTTATTTCCGGATATTTCCCAAAAACTTTTTTTGTATCGAAATATAATGGACCGATGTACATGATAAAAATAGAGATCAATCAAATTAATAATATCTTAGTTTGTTTGTAAATTTCAATAGTTTATTTAAACATCTCGGCTACTGGTGCCGGCTGACCTTGAGGTACCTTGACCTTAATAATTTTTCCGTCAATATTAAGCTGATACTCGACATAAACGACTTCGTCTTCTTTGATCAACGTATAGCTTGTGTTTCCTTTGGTCTTGGCATACACTCCCGGCGCGATCACCGAAAAAGGAACATTTTTTAGCGCTTTTTCCGGAGAAGGAGTAAAAATGGTTATCGAGGCAAGATAGGTTCTGACCGACCGGAAAGGATGGGTAAAATTTTCCGCCAACTCCGTTCCAAAAAAAGGATTGATTCTTGGGCTGTGGGCTAAAAACACCCGCCGATCACAAAAGCTGCTGATCAAGAAACTTACCGCCAAAACCAGTATTAGTTTTAGATAAGATTGAATTTTTGTCATGTTTTTTTAATTAGAACAATCGTCATCATCATGTTGAACACCTATGCTAATTCCACTGCTGTCTGAATTTGGGTCAACAACTTTAACATCTGAAAAATAAGCGAAAATTCCGGTTGCTTTTTGCACATTAATCTGCGCATGAATCACGTATACTTTCCCTTTTTCTAATTCCATAGTCAAAAATGTTGCGCTGCTTGTTGTTTTTGGAGGATTAAAGTCTTTTTTATCTAAAACCGTCCCATCATCCTGTAATACTCCTACCCCGGCAATTTTTCCTCCTGTCTCAAAACAACTTGGGGAAAGTTCGGAGAAAACAGTAATGGAAACATTTGTATTTTTCTTATCGTATTTCGTTATACATGTGTTATCATCTTTACAGTCTCCGGAGTAATTGGTGGTATTTGCCTCATTTACTTCTTTACATCTCATTATACAGTTACCATTATTGTCTTTATTATTGCTAACATAGAAATATCTTTTTCCATCTACTGACTCACCAAAATATCCTTTAGGAGCAGAGCAACTACGTTCAAAAGCTTGGGGATAGTTTAAAGTGTCACAATTTCCGCCTGAACAACTTGTAGTATCAATACATTTGTCTTGGGCGGATGATTGGACGGCTACGGGCACAAATGACTTTGAACCATTTTTATCTGTGGCTGTTCGCTCCACTCCTGAGTCTAG
>PEUF01000010.1 GCA_002780795.1 Candidatus Roizmanbacteria bacterium CG02_land_8_20_14_3_00_36_15
AAGACCGAGGAGTTGTTCCAGCTTCACGGGGGTGCCTTATCTGGCCTGCGCCCGGCCCTTCAAAATGAAAGTCAAAGATAACTCAACCTTTTAATTATTATCTTGTTTCTTTTAATTCCAGCCACGCTCGCCGTTCGAGATAAGACTCACGACTCGCTTCCTTGCGGGTTTCAGGTTTCACCCCGTGCTCGGCCAGCCGCCATTCCTTTTTATTACTTTAATCCGGACTACCCCGCTTCCGCTTATATCTTTACCAGACTTTGTTATCGGCAGAGTTGCTGCTCCTTTTGGGAGCAGTGTCCCGACTTTACGTCGGGACCCCCCGTCGCGTCGCTTCATGCACTTTTAAAGTCAAACTGTTATCTATACCCCAATATTAATATACAGTCAGTGGTTATTTTTTCTTTTTTCACTTCGGCGGCAGGCGCCAGCAAGATTAATATATTTCTCCATGAAGTCAGGTTAATTTCGCCAGGCCAAATCGCCACCTGCCAATTAAGGCTTACTGCCGGGCGAGGAAAATTCCTGACAATTTTTTGCAGCTGGTCTACATCCCTAGAGAAGTCCACCTCAATCCAACTGTCTAAAACCCGGTGTTTAACTAAATCCGCTTTTCCAAAATCAAAAAGCTGGTCATCAAACCACAAGAAAGGAATTTTCCAATCAATCGCTTCGGTTTTAAACACTTGCCAGTCAGTCGGCCGAATTTTGGCAGCTAGTTTTAAAGTCTCCGGTTTAAGCCATTGGCTTAAATGGTGAGTGGTATAGGAAAGATCACCATGACAATGAGTGGTAAGCCAATAGGCTTGGTATTTACTAACGACGTATTCCAAAAACTCGTGCACATGCCTCGCCGGCTCCCGGTCATTTGCCATAATCACGCCGTCAATATCCAAATAGACATTCATCACCCTAGTATATTATTGTTTTACTGGTTTTAATGGACTAATATATTCTTATGGCCGCCCACGTTGTCCGTAAACTATCGACTTCCGGCAAATACTCCAAAGCCTTAAATCTTCCCCGGGAATTTTTAAAACTCTTAAGTTGGCGCCAAAACCAGAATCTATCTGTAGAATTAGACAAACCTAAAAAGCGTTTAATCATCAAAGATGCCAAAAGATAATTCTCGCCAAGCCAAACAGGAAAAATTAGGGAAGTGGGAGTAATCATTATGAAATTTTCAAACTACAAAATAGTGCCAAAAACAGAAATTGGACAACATTTCCTGACTAATAATAAAGTGCTTGAATTGGTGGTAAAACAAATTCCCCTGAAATCTAAAGTTTTGGAAATTGGCGCCGGACCAGGACAACTTACCGAAAAGCTGGCTGAAAGCGTCAAATGTGTTGAGGCAGTGGAAATTGATAGGCAGTTTTTACCTCTTCTGGAAGCAATCAAAAAAAAGCAGAGCCAGGTCAACATCATCATCGGAGACGCTCTGGATCTTGATTTTAAAAAATATGCTGATTTTTGGATTGCCGGTAATCTTCCTTATCATATTACCGAGCCTTTGCTTGCAAAAATTATCAATCTACCAATTAAAGGTGCTGTTTTTTTAGTCGGTCAGTCTTTTGGGCAAGAAGCAACGGCATTAATAAATAAGGCAGAGCATTTTGGCAAATTATCATTGCTTGTTTTTACTTTCTTTGAGGCAAAAGTTTTAGCCAGAGTAAAAAAAGAAGATTTTGATCCGAAGCCAAGAACGGACTCGTTGTTAATCGTTCTTGTTCCCAGAAAAGAAAGTGAGTATAAAGATAGGTTGCTTTTTCTGTTGCGTTGGTTGATTTTAGGAGCCAGGAAAAGCGCTTTAATTAAGAATTCTTTAAGAGAAGGATTAATTAAATATCAGAAGATAACCAAAAATGAAGCCAGGGATTTAATTGCTGATTTAAAACTGCCTAACGGTTTACTGGAAAAACCCTTTGAACAATTAAATAATCACGAATACCTTCTTTTGTATAAAGCCTTAGTCGGTGAATAAGTTAAGATACATTTGCGACATTGACTAAGTGGATCATTACGCCCACAGCCACCCCATTTTTAGTAGAATACGCGGATTCAGGAGGTATGCGGATATGCTTTCCAATCTGCGTCGTTTTAGTAAAGATGAGGTGGCCCAAAAAAGGCTAGAGATTATGAATTTCTACAGTCAGTTCGGAGAAACGGCCGCTAAACAGGCCTTTGGGGCCGACCGAAAAGTCATCAGCCGCTGGAAGAAACGGTTAAAACTATCCGGCGGGAAGCTGGCCTCATTACTGCCTGTTTCTACCCGGCCAAAAACAGTCCGCCGGCCGTTAACCAACCTGAAGATAATTGAGTTTATTAAAAAACAAAGGGAGGATCATCCCCGGATCGGCAAGGACAAACTTAAGCCTGATCTTGATGAATACTGTCAGGCAATGGGTATTCCTACTGTTTCTGCCTCCACCATCGGCAACATCATTAAACGCCACCGCTTTTTCTTCCAGAAAGCCGGCCGGGTTTACCACAACCCTAACTCCAAATGGGCCTTAAAACAGGCTAAAAAGAAGTTGCGACTGCGGATTAAACATTCACCTAGGCCACAAGAATACGGCCACATCCTCTCGGATACGGTGGAAAGGATTACCGATGGGCTTCGGGATTACTTCATCAGCGCCATTGACGCTAAGTTAAAGTTTGCCCTGACTTTAAACTACAAACGTTTAACTGCCAAAAACATGAGGGATTTTTATTTTAGGTTTAAATCTGTTTACCCGGCTGAAGTTAAGATTTGGCAGTCGGATAACGGGAGTGAAAACCTGGGAGAATTTGACCAGCAATTAACTGATGACAATATTCCCCATTACTTTATCTACCCAACGTGTCCTAAAATTGACACCTTTATTGAAAGATACAACCGGACGATTCAGGAAGAGTTTATTGATTACCATTTAGATACTATCCATGATAAACCGGTCTTTCATCAAAAACTGGCCGAGTGGAACATTTACTACAATGCTAAAAGACGCCATCATTCCCTGGGACTTAAAAGCCCTTTAAATTATTTTGTTGACAATGGAGGAATGTCGCAAATGTCCTTGACTTATACAATCGGTTGACATTAAGGATGATTAGCGATACTATACATTTGCGGTAGCAGGGCCTCAGACAAATAAAAGTCTGTGCCAACAAACCCTGTATGAAAAATAACAAATTAGGTGCTTCAGTCAAAGAATTGGTAAAGAAACTGATAATTTCGGTTAGGGAAAATCCGAAGCGGGACGGTTTAAAACAAACACCGGAACGTGTTGCAAGGGCTTATAAAGAACTTCTTAGCGGTTACTCTCAAAACCCAGAAAACACCTTAAAACTTTTTAATAGTAACGGATTCCATGAATTGGTAACCGTTGGCAATATTGATTTTTATAGCCTTTGTGAACATCATATGCTCCCGTTTTTCGGAAAAGTTCATATTGGTTATGTTCCTAACAGGAAAATATTAGGACTTTCCAAATTTGCCAGAATTGTAGAGATTTACTCAAGACGCCTCCAAAATCAAGAAAATTTAACCAAACAGATATTTGATTTTATTTCAGAAAAACTATCTCCTAAAGGCTTAATTGTTCTTATCGAAGCCAAACACTTATGCGTCAGTATGAGGGGGATAAAAAACAATGGATTCATTACTAAAACTGTTGTTAAAAAAGGACTTCTTAAAACCAGGCAAGATTTATACAAACAGTTTTACCAAAATATAGAAATAAAATCTTAAATATGAGAATTTCAAGACAGATTGAATGGGATATGGGGCACAGAGTGACTAACCACAAATCAAAATGCCGGAATTTACACGGTCACAGGTATAAAGCCGAAATTTGTGTTGAAGGTAAATTGGTCAACATTAATGGTTCTTCCGATGAGGGCATGGTAATGGATTTTGGAGATATCAAAGAACTGGCCAATAAATATATTCACGATATTTTAGATCATGGATTTATGGTTTGGGTAAAAGATAAACCAGTAGCGGAGTTCTTTAAAAAAAATCCTGACCAAAAGCATATTTTTGTTCCGTTTATTCCAACCGCTGAAAACATCGCCGCTTGGATTTTTGTCCAGCTAGATAAAAAAATTAAAGATAAATATAAAACTGGCTTAAAACTTTACTCTGTTAAATTATGGGAAACTCCTACGAGTACGGCTGTTTGTACAAGAAAAGATCTATGAAGATTTATAGACCAACCGTTTTGGATAAACAAAGAATTAAACCAATCCCCAATATGCTAAAAGTAAGCGGCGATCAGGTATTTGCTACGTTCCAGGGTGAAGGAATCACTGCTGGACAACCGGCGGTTTTTTTAAGACTTCATTATTGTAATCTCGCCTGCAGTTGGTGCGATACAAAATATACCTGGGATAAAACAAGAAAAGAATTTTGGCAGGAACCGATTGATTGGTCATATCCTGAAGCTGTTACTAAAATTAAGGCAGCTTGGCTGCAAAAATTTGGTTTAAAAACCCCAGATTCTAAAAAAAGACTGGTTATTACCGGCGGCGAGCCATTATTACAGCAAGCAAAAATCGTCAAGCTTTTACAATTTTTACCAAACTGGAGAGTAGAAATTGAAACAAACGGAACAATTATTCCTTTAGCGGAATTGTCCAATTGCCAAATAAATTGCTCTCCTAAGTTAGAAAATAGCGGAAACTTGCTATCCTTGAGGTTTAAATCGGAAGTCTTGAAACAAATTAATTCACTGCCTAATTCTTGGTTTAAATTTGTTGTTGTCAAAGCAAAAGACCTGGAGGAAATTGACGAAATTGTTACCTGTTGCGCGCTTAATCCTGAAAAAATCCTAATTATGCCGGAGGGTTATACGGTAGAGACTATATCTGAACATTTAATTCAAGTTAAGACGGAAGTTCAAAAAAGAAAATGGAGAGTTATCCAAAGAAATCAAATTATTTGGTATGGCAATAAAAGGAGAACTTGATATGAAAGCCATAAACAGAAAAATTGCCGTTTGTACTGTCAGCGGAGGTTTGGACAGTGCCGTGGCCTTCGCAATACTTGCAGATAAAGATTATAAACTTCATTTTATTTTCTTTGACTGGGGCCAAAAAACTCTCGAAAAAGAGCGGAAATGTGCCAAAGCATTAGCTAAGCACTATAATGTCGATCTTAAAATTGTCGAGATCCCTTTTCTTAAAAGTTTGCCCGATGTTTCTTTAACTGCCAAAGAAACTTTAACAACCGAAATAAATGAATATGTACCTAATAGGAACGCGATTTTGGAAAGCCAAGCTGTTGCCTATGCTGAATCTTTAAAAGCGGGCATTATTTGTGTCGGTTCAACGGGAGGCGATCATATTTGCCCTGATAACAGTCCGAAATTTATTAAAGCCATGCAGGCTTTAATAAACCAAGGAACGATGTTAAAGCCGCCTATTCAAATAATTGCTCCATTGATGGATACGGACAAAATCGGAGCCGTGAAATTAGGAATTAAACTGAAGGTCCCTTTTGAATTGACTTGGTCTTGCCATAATAACACCGATAAAGCCTGTGGTAAATGCAGTAATTGTTTAGCCAGACTTGAGGCTTTTAAAGTTAACAATATTTCTGATCCAACTAAATATCAAAAATAATATGGCTAAAATTAACTGCAAAAAAACAAGACACATAGTGATAGGTTCGGATGCAAATTATTTACATAAAGCCGTTGTCTTTTATAAATCACTGTCTAAATTTCATAATAATTTTGTTTTACATATATTTTGTTTTGACGATATAGCCTATAAAGTTCTAAGAACTTTAAATTATAAAAATATCATTACTTATCACACTTCTGAGTTTGAAAATAAAGAATTATTGAAGGTTAAAGCTGCAAAAGAACGAATGTATGAATATTACTGGACATGCAATCCGGCTGTGGCCATCAAAGTTATCAAAGAGCAAAAAACTGATTTTATTAGTTTGGCTGACTGTGATCTGATGTTTTTTCAATCTCCTGAGGTAATTTATGATGAGTTTGAAGGGGCTGATGCAATCATTCAGCCGAATAATTTTTCCTATCAGCATGTCAAGGATTTTATTCCAGTTGGATATTATTGTACTTCTTTTCAGTGTTTTAGAAATAATGATAATGGCAGAAAAATATTGGAATATTGGTATAGGCAATGTCTAAAATGGTGTTCGGCGGAATTTGAAGAAGGACGGTTTGGAGACCAGAAATATCTTGACGATTGGAAAATCCGTTTCAAAAAAGTCAGCGAGGTTGCCAATATCGGCACCAATGTCGCACCGTGGAATGTCCAGAAATTTAATTTATCTCAAAAAAACAACCAAGTCGTCATTAATAATAAATGGCCGCTTGTTTATTATCACTACCACAGTTTCAGAATGAATTTTTCCGATTATGCCTACATAATCACCGGTGACAGGGAAAATAGCTATAAAATTTCCAGAAATGTTATCAATTTAGTTTATAAACCGTATATTAAGGAAACAAGGAAAGTTATTAAGAATCTTAAAAAGATTAAAGAGTATCAAGATTATGTAAAGCTAAATCCAAGAGGAGTACAGAAAGATTTTCAAGGCAGGATATTAAAAAAATACTCTAAAATTATATGAGCAATTTTTCTAGAGATTATGATTGTGTGATTATCGGCGGAGGAATATTTGGACTTTATGCCGCTTCTTTTCTTTCCGCAAAAGGAACAAAAGTTGCCATACTGGAAAAAGAGAAAACTATTTTTGAAAGGGCCAGTAAAATTAATCAAGCCAGAGTTCACAGAGGTTACCATTACCCCAGAAGTTTTGCCACTGCTCAAAAAGTAGCCAATTATTACCATCGTTTCTGCAATGATTTTCACTTTTCCTTATTAAAACCATTTAAACAATATTATGCTGTTTCGAAAAAAAACTCAAAAATTTCTGCTGCTGACTATATCCGATTCTGCCGCAAAATAAGTATTCCCTTGAAAGAAATTGATCCGTGTTTATACTTTAATAAAAATAAAGTCAGCGCCGCTTTTGAAGTGGAGGAATCATGTTTCAATTATTTAAAAATTAAGGAATATTTTTTAAAAAAATTCACTAACAATAATAAAGTTGACATCTATTATAAAACTTTTCCGGCTTCCTATAAGATTATAAATTCACACTATATTTTAAGCCTGAATAATACCTTAGTTAAATTAAAAACCCCTTTTGTAATTAACGCTACATACAGCAACATTAATGAGATTAATAAAATGTTTGGTTTTGACAACTATAAAATTAAGTATGAACTGTGTGAATTAGCACTTGGCAGAGTAAGTAACGGATTCTCTCGAATGGGATTAACCGTCATCGACGGTCCGCTTTTCTCTCTGATGCCTTTTACTGACGGTAATGTCTGTTCTTTGTCTTCGGTGCGTTTTACGCCAATAAGTACATCTTATTTAAAACCTCAAAATATTGAGTGCCGGAGACGCTCGAATTGGAGAAAAATGGAATCTTTGGCCGGAAACTATTTAAAACATGACTTCCGTTTTAGATACAAATCCTCGATCATCGACATTAAACCTATTTTACTTGCCTCAGAAAAAGATGATTCTCGGCCAACCTTGATTACCTGTCATTCGAAAAATCCGTTTTTCATCAGTGTTTTAGCCGGTAAAATTAGTACAATATATGATCTTGAAGAAAAGTTAAATGAAATAATATGAAAAAATCACATTCCGTTATAAATAAGATTAATAAAAATATAGTTGACGAAACAGGTATCAAGAATGTGGTTAAAGTCTTAAAATCTGGTTTTCTCTCAAAACCGGAGGGCGGACCTTATGTAAAATTATTCCAAAATAAAATGTCGCACTGGCTAGGAAAAAAGTTCTGTTTTGCGACGACCTCAGGCACATCTTCACTTCATGCGGCGATAGCTTCACTGGGATTAAAACAGAATGATGAAGTACTTATTCCGGCACTGACTTACATTGCCGACGCATCAGTAGTCATCCAGGAACATGCCAAGCCTGTTTTTGTTGATGTATCTCAGGAGGATTTTAATATCGCTCCGGCAGACGTCCTAAAAAAGATTACCAGAAATACTAAGGCCTTAATTGTTGTACATATGTATGGCCAGCCGGCCCGGATGGATGAATTAAGGCAGATAGCCAAAGAAAATAAATTGATCTTGATTGAAGATTGCGCTCAGGCAGCCGGAGCCAAGTATAAGAACAAGTTGATTGGATCATTTGGGGATATCAGCTGTTTTAGTTTTTATCAGACAAAACATATTGTCTGCGGCGAAGGCGGTTTAATCGCCACTGATAATACAATATATGCTAATATTCTTCGTTCAATCTTAAATAACGGAATTAAGAGGTCACGTCTGGAAGATTACGATTATGACAGGATTGGCTTTAATTATCAGATGACAGAAATGCAGGCCGCCTTAGGCATCAGCCAATTATTAAGACTTAACCAATTAAATAGGACACGTCGAAAGCACGCCGCGATTTATAGGAAAATCTTGTCCGAAACAGACATCTTTTTTCAAAAAGAAAACAAAGACGGTTATAATGTTTATTGTTATCTGACAGGATTATTGCCAAAAAAGCTGGCTAAGAAACGAAACTTATTCTTAAGCAGAGTTCTAAAAGAAAAGATACCGATTAAAAAACAGTACCCGTTGTCTCTTACGGAAACAGAAATATTCCGGAAGATGTCGGACGTCAAGTTGTTCGATACTCCGATAGCTAAGGATATCTCAAAAAGGATTTTTAATTTATATGTTAATCCTGGCCTAGAAGAAGATGATATTGTCCATTTTGCTAAAACAGTCCTTAAGATGTACCAAGAGATCGAGCAATCATAG
>PEUF01000043.1:0-2316 GCA_002780795.1 Candidatus Roizmanbacteria bacterium CG02_land_8_20_14_3_00_36_15
ATAATTTTTGACCGCTTTTACAACCTCGGTAAATATCTTCCAAAAAATTCTTTCCTGGTTTTGAATAATACAAAGGTTTTGCCGGCTAGGGTAGAACTTAGAAAATCAACCGGAGGAAAAGTTATAGTTTTGTTGTTGATTAATGAGCTTGGAAACTTTATCAAGGCGATGGTTGACCGAAAAGTTAACATCGGAGATAAATTATTTATTGACAATAAATATTATTTTTCAGTTATCGATCAAAAAGAAAAAATATTTTATTTGAAATTTAACGGCAATCGTTTATGGTTATTAAATAAATTAACCGAGATAGGTAAGACGCCAGTGCCGTTGTACCTGCGAAAAACTCCGCTGACTGAAAAGGAACTGCGAAGAAAATACCAGACAATTTTTGCCCGGGCACCAGTCGGCGCCCGGCTTTCTTCGGTGGCGGCGCCGACCGCCTCTCTACATTTTACCAATCGTGTTTTTAAGAAGTTAAAAAGACAGGGAATAGAAAAATATTTTATTACCCTTCATGTTGGTTTAGGGACGTTTGCACCGATTACTGATAAAAATTTAAAAGAGAAAAAATTACACGAAGAGTATTTTGAAGTTGATGAAGAAACACTACATTATATTAATATAATGAAGTCAAAAGAAAAGAAATTAGTGGCGGTAGGGACAACAGTGACGAGGACGCTTGAAAGTCTAAAGTTAAAAGTTAAAAGTCAAAAGTCAAAAATGAAAGTAAAAAGTCAAAATTTAGAAACAAGAATCTTTGATAAAACCAACCTGTTTATTTTTCCTCCTTTTGATTTCAAAATGGTTGATATTTTGATTACTAACTTTCATCTGCCAAAGTCGTCTTTAATGATGTTGGTTGAGGCGTTTTTGCAGTTTAAAAAATCGCGAAGAAAATTAATTAATCTTTATAAAATAGCGACTGAGAAAAATTTTAGGTTTTATTCGTTTGGGGATGCGATGATGATAAAATAATTAATTGTTATTTATGAAAGAATTTTTTAAAGTAAAACATTTTTCAAAAAAATCAAAAGCTCGCGTTGGAGAAATAAAAACTTCACATGGAGTAATTAAAACCCCGGCGTTTGTGCCGGTGGCCACCAAGGGAACGCTCAAAGCGTTACCGCCCCAATTTATTAAGGAGATTGGTATCCAGGTAGCCTTTGTTAACACTTACCATCTAGTAACACACCCCGGGGGTGGGGTGATTGAGGCGGCGGGCGGGATTCATAAATTTGCCAACCTTGATATTCCGCTAATGAGTGACTCGGGAGGATTCCAAATTTTCTCTTTAGCGAGAGAAAAAATTCAAAATTCAAAGTTCAAAGTTCAAAATAACAATTTAAAATTAAAAATCAGGCTTTTTCAAGCTGATGTACGGGGGGAGGAAGAGCCGTTGGTGGTGAAAATCTCTGACGATGGAGTAAAATTTCGGTCAACTTACGATGGAAGGTTAATTGAGTTTACGCCGGAGAAGTCGATCGAATATCAGTCAAAAATCGGCGCTGATTTAATGATGTCGTTCGACGAATGCACCTACTACCCGGCGACTCACGAATATACTAAAAGAGCAATGGAAAGAACACACGGGTGGTTAATTAGATGTATTAATTATAAAAGGAAAACTCGATACCGAAATTTTTTGTCTCCAGTGGGACCCCCGCCTTCGGCGGCATCCCAAGTCGCAAAAAATTTAGTATCTTCGTTTTCCTCCAGTCGTCGATCGCCAATCACTGATCGCCAATATCTATATGGCGTTGTCCAGGGTGGAACTTTTAAGGATTTGCGGAAAAAATCAGCCGAGTTTGTCGTTTTCCAAAACACTGATGGAGTGGCGATCGGTGGGGTATCGGTTGGCGAGTCAAAGCGCAAGATGAGGGATCAGGTGCGCTGGGTGGCTGATTATTTACCAAAAGACAGACCGGTTCATCTTTTAGGCGTGGGGCAGTTTGACGACATTGTTGATTTGGTCAAATATGGAATTGATACTTTTGACTGTGTTGAGCCGACGAGACTGGCGAGAGTGGGACGAATCTACGAATGGCGACGGGTGGTACGAGTGGAAGGGCTCCCGACGACGCGCAGATCGGGCGATATTCACCGCCTGTCGAGCATCGGCGGGAGGGAAACTCGGGACAGGACCCGTCGCCAAGATTTTGATATTGACATCTTAAAAGGTATTTATAAAAAAGATCTCTCGCCGGTTGACGAAAACTGTCAATGTTATGTCTGTCAAAATTTTACCAAAGCATATTTGCACCATTTATTTAAGCAAAAAGAAATCTTGGGTTACACTCTAGCTACATATCATAA
>PEUF01000043.1:2342-3195 GCA_002780795.1 Candidatus Roizmanbacteria bacterium CG02_land_8_20_14_3_00_36_15
ATCATAACCTCTGGGTAATGGAGAGGTTTTTTGAAAAAATACGCGATGCGATTAGAAAAGATTTAATATAATAGATAGTTATGGGAAGAATTGATGATGCGCGAGAAGCGTTTTTAAAAAAAGACAGCCAAACGGTACTATCGGCGCATACTGAAAAAGCCATCCATCAGGCGATTCATCACGAAGAAAAACACCTGACAAGTTTTAATTTGCCGGAAATTATTCTTGGCGGTCAGGATGGATTAGTTAACGTTTTAGGTGTAATTCTTGGCGTGGCGGCGGCGACTTCATCCAGCCAGATTGTCATCGTGGCCGGATTAGCAGCTACTTTTGCTGAAAGTATTTCCATGGCGGCGGTCGCCTATACTTCAAAACTGGCGGAAGCCGACTACTATCAATCAGAATATGAACGGGAAAAATGGGAGATCGATCACGTGCCTACCGGCGAAAAAGAAGAAATCAGGGCGCTCTACGAAAACTACGGTTTCCGCGGGAAAATTCTTGAGGAAATTATTGAACGACTTACAACCGACAAAAAAATTTGGTTAAAAGTAATGATGGAACAAGAATTGAAACTTGAACCGGTTGACCGAAAAAAAATATTACCAATCGCAGTTTTAGTCGGAGTTTCTGCTTTGCTGGGATCACTTATTCCACTTCTTCCATTTTTTTTTCTATCAGTTAAACCAGCGATTATTTTTTCACTTCTCGCAACCGCAATAACTTTGTTTGGCGTCGGTTATTATAAAGCGAAAAAAACCTTAGGTCGGCAGTTACTGCGTCAGGGAATTGAGATGATGGTGATTGGAATGGCGTCGGCCATGGTTGGTTATTTTGTCGGCAGCTTATTTAA
>PEUF01000039.1 GCA_002780795.1 Candidatus Roizmanbacteria bacterium CG02_land_8_20_14_3_00_36_15
TTCATGACCGCCTATGGACTGGCAATCAGATTATTTCTTAAAGACAAAGGCGATTCAAAAACTTTTACTTTTATTACGACTTTATTCGGTGGCTTGGCTCTCCTATTGCTTTTGCCTTTTGAAACAATAAAATACCTTTTTACTCCCCAAATTGTTTTTGTGCTTATATTACTTTCTGTTTTATACGCTTTAACCGATTTGTCATTTATTCGTGGACGACAACTTGAGGAAGTATCAATCGTCTCGATTCTCGTCCAGTTGGGTAATTTCTGGGCATTGATTGGTGGAACTTTGATTTTTAAGGAATTGCTAACCTTTAATAAAATGTTAGGTGTTGGTTTAATCGTATTAGGAAGCATTCTTCTTGTTTGGCATAAACAAAAAATTAGTCTTTCCAAAGGAAAATTTTTTGTCATTATCGGTACGATTTTATTCACAATTAATTCTTTTGCCGATAAAGTATTCAGCCCTTATTTCTCCGCTTCGTTATATAAAGCAATTATATTTTTGCTGGAAGCTTTTATGCTTTTTACTTTTTTTCTTCCCCAAAGATTAACAGCCATTAAAAAGGAATTCAAAATTCAGGGGAAAGCTATTATTTTTGTTGGACCGCTCCTATCTTTAGCCGTGTTTTTTCTTTTTAGAGCATTTCAAGTTGGAGGGGAAGCATCAAAAGTTTTACCTGTATACAGTCTATCACTGGTATTTTCTGTTATTGCCGGAATATTATTCTTAAACGAAAAAGATAATTTACTGAAAAAAATCATCGCTATGGTTTTAGTTCTTGCCGGTACTTATATACTCCAATTAGTTTGACGAACAACTTGACTCAAACCCGCCGCGAAATCTATTCAATCCAAATCCTGCCCACGTCTTGACAACACCAACACAACAACCAAACTGTCAACAAGACGATGAGATGAATGGCTATACAAAAAACATGAAAGGGTAATGAATTTTAAAACGATGACATTTCTCCGAAAGAAATAACTAATAACCAAATTCCAATAACCAAACAATCTCCAATCTTCAATAACCAATAATCAAAATCTTTAAATATTGTAAATTGGTTATTGGGATTTGTTTGGAATACTGGATTATTGGTTATTAATTTTTTTTAAGTTGTATTATAATTATTCGATATGTTTAAACCGGTAAATTCTAATGAAAACTTTCCCGAAATGGAGAAAAAGTGGTTAAGCAATTGGTACAACAAGGGAGTGGTTGACAAATATTTAAAGAAAAACTCCCCTTTGTCAAAACGATTTTCTTATCTTGACGGCCCTATCACCGCCAATAACCCGATGGGTGTCCATCATGCCTGGGGCAGGACATATAAAGACCTCTTCCCGCGATTTTTTAACTTACTTGGTTATAGACAAAGATTTCAGAATGGTTTTGATTGTCAGGGACTCTGGGTTGAGGTCGAGGTAGAAAAAGAACTACGGCTAAAGTCAAAAAAAGACATTGAAAACCTGGTTCCCGGCGATCCTAAAGCTTCAGTGGCCAAGTTTGTTGGACTATGCAAAGAACGGGTCAAAAAATACTCAAAAATTCAGACCGAGCAATCAAAAAGATTGGGTTACTTTGCCGACTGGGATCACTCCTATTTTACGATGAGCGACGAAAACAACTACATGATCTGGCTTTTTTTGAAAAAGTGTTTTGACAACGGCTGGATTTATAAAGGTCATGAATCAGTTCCCTGGTGCCCAAGGTGTGAGACGGCCATATCTCAACACGAAATGTTGACAGAAGATTATAAAGAAATTGTACATGAATCAGTATACTTCGAGCTGAAAATCCTAAATCCTAAATTCCAAGTTCCAAACAAATCTCAAATTTCAAATAACAAATTTCAAAATACATATTTATTAGTATGGACGACGACTCCATGGACAATACCGGCCAATATTGCTGTTGCTATCAACAAAGATTATGACTATTCATTAGCTGAAGGAACGAGCGGAGAATTATTTTGGGTGGCTAAAGATTTGATTGGCGCGGTGTTTGGCAAAGATTATAAGCGAATCGTTAAAACTGTTAAAGGAAAAGAATTAGTTGGTTTACATTATCAAGGTCCATTTGATGATCTTCCGGCCGTTTCAGAAGTGGCAAAAAATTATCCGGAAAAGTTTCACACAATAATTGCCACTGATGATTTAATTCTTCCAATTTCCCTAACCGAAGGAACCGGCCTGGTTCATACGGCGGTTTCAGCCGGTGTTGAGGATTTTAAATTAGGAAAAAAATACGGACTGCCTATGATTCCGGTGATTGCTGATAATGCTGACTACCTGCCCGGTTTAGGATTTTTATCTGGAAAAAATGCTAAAAAACATCCGGAAATAATTCTTAATTATTTACGCGAAAAAGACGTGGTTTTTAAAACTCATCATTATAAACACCGTTATCCGGCCTGCTGGCGGTGTAAGACAGAATTAGTCTGGAAGGTGGAAGACGAATGGTACATTGCGATGGACGTTAGTCCATCGCAAGTTCAAAGTTCAAAGTTCAAAGTTCAAAATAGAAAACAAAATACAAAAACGCTGAGACAAAGGATGATGGGTGTGGCGAAGAAGATTAAGTGGGTTCCGGGGTTTGGGTTAGAACGCGAACTTGATTGGTTGAAAAATATGCACGATTGGTTAATATCCAAGAAAAATCGTTACTGGGGTTTGGCTCTACCGATATATGAATGTAAAAAATGCAGACATTTTGAAGTTCTCGGCTCTAAAGAAGAGTTAAAAGAAAAAGCGATAGATGGTTGGAAAGAATTTGAAGGCCACACACCTCATAAACCATTCATTGATGAAGTTTTAATTAAATGTTCTAAATGTGGTGAAGCGGTCAAAAGAATCAATGACGTGGGTAATCCTTGGCTTGACGCCGGGATTGTTCCCTATTCTACCATTACTAAAAATAACCAAGGACAACCTCTTTATTTAACCAACAGAAAGGAATGGCAACAGTGGTTCCCAGCCGATTTGATCAGCGAATCATTTCCCGGCCAGTTTAAAAACTGGTTTTACGCCATGATTGCCATGTCGGCGGTTTTGGAGAATACTAATCCCTACAAAACCGTCATCGGTTATGCGACGTTAACTGGAGAAGATGGCCGGCCGATGCATAAAAGCTGGGGAAACATGATTGAGTTTAATCAAGCGGCTGATAAGATAGGCGTTGACGTCATGCGCTGGCTGTTCTGCCGACAGGATATGATGGAAAACCTACTTTTCGGTTATAAAAAGGCCGATGAGGTCAGACGACAGTTTTATCTGATGCTTTGGAATATCTATAAGTTTTTTGTGGAATACTCTAATCTCGATAAATCCGAAATCCGAAATCCGAAATCCGAAACAAATCCGAAATCAAAAAATATATTAGACCAATGGATTAAAAGTAGATTTATTTTTCTGTCAGAATATGTTAAAGAAAAATTATTGGCATACAATGTTAAAGATGCGGCAATTGAAATTGAGAAATTTGTCAGTGATCTGTCGACCTGGTATATAAGAAGAAGCCGTGGCAGAGTTTGGGTAAATAGTGACGACGAATTGGATAAAGAAAATTTCTATCAAACAACCTATTATATTCTTGTCAATCTCTCGATCATTCTATCGCCTTTTTTACCTTTTATTTCGGAAGAAATCTATACGAACTTAACCGCTAAAGAGTCGGTTCATTTAGATTTTTGGCCCGAAACAAATGAAAACATTGATACTAGCTTAATCAAAGAAATGGCTGTTATCAGGCAAATTGTTGAAATAGGTCACCGCGTCCGCAAAGAACTACAACTTAAAGTGCGTCAACCGCTGGCTGAGGTAAAAATCGAGTTACCAGTGAAATTAAAAGGTGATTTGACTAAACTAATCGCCAGTGAGCTTAATGTTAAGAAGGTTATTCTAAAAACAAATAAAAAAATAGAACAGCTAAAAGTTGTTTTTGATACCCGCTTAAGTGCCCAATTAAAAAAAGAAGGAGAGTTGCGAGAATTGGTTCGTTTAATTCAGGCAAAGAGGAAAGAAATGGGAGCCCATTTGGATCAACCGATTAATCTAACTATTCCAGAACAATTCAGCGAATATCGTACTTATCTTAGAAAAAAAGTCATTTGTAGAAAAATAACCATCGGCGGTTCTCTAAAAATAACCTTATGATTGGTATTTACATCACTGGTTTACTAATCTTATTTTTTGGTTTTTTAAATCTTTTTGGTATCAGCCAAAATTTGTTTTTCTCTCAATTTACTTTTTTTTTAGTCGGTCTTTTTTTAATGTTTGTAATTAAAAAAATTGGAAGAAACTTTTTTTCTATCAATAACAAGTTTTTCTATTGGCTATTTATCGGTTTTCTCTTTTTGGTATTATTTTTCGGTGCGGAAATTAGAGGAGCAAAACGCTGGTTAGATCTATATTTTATTAATTTTCAACCTTCTGAATTTTTTAAAGTTTTCTACTTAATTTTTTTAAGTAATTTTATGGCTAAACGCAAGAGATTTGCTGATAAAAGACTGGAATTTTTATTTATTCTAATTTATTTTTTGATTCCGGCTTTTTTAATTTTTAAACAACCGGATTTAGGCAACACTATTATTTTAACGATGATCTTTTTATCTCTTACTTTTTTTTCCGACATACCGAAAAAATATTTTGTTCAGTTGATTGTTGTTGTTCTTTTGACCATGCCTTTGGGATGGTTTTTGCTCCAACCCTACCAGAAAACTCGTCTTTTAAGCTTTTTAAGTCCTCATTTAGATCGTCAGGGAACTGCTTACAACATGATACAGTCAATTATCACTATTGGATCGGGTAAATTTTTCGGTAAAGGATTAGGTCTGGGTACACAGACGAGACTTTATTTTTTACCGGAAAATTCAACCGACTTTGCTTTTGCTTCATTAGTTGAACAATTTGGTTTTTTTGGTGGAGCTTCGGTTATAATTCTTTTTTTCTTATTCTCCTATTTTCTTTTAAGAAAATTGTTTAAGTATTTTAACAAAGTTGACGAACAGGGTAGGCAAAATTTCTTTTTTCTCTTGGGTCTATCTTGTTATTTGATTTCTCAAATTGTCATCAATATTGGTATGAATATGGGTCTGTTTCCCATTACCGGTATTACTTTACCACTGATATCTTATGGCGGCTCTTCACTGGTTTCTTTTATGATTGGATTGGCTTTTTTACCATAACTCTGGTTGCGAATCGAATTTTTTTAAGTATAATTTAAGATTATGACAAAAATTGCCGTTATTAAATCCGGAGGAAAACAGTATTTAGTTAAAGAAGGTGATGAAATCATTGTCGATCAATTACCCGCCCAAGTCAAGGATAAAGTTGAACTGGATACTTTAGCAGTATTCGATGAAACGGGCAAACAGATTGATTTAGGTACTCCTTTTATTAAAACCAAGGTAACGGCAGAACTGGTAGAAAATCTAAAGGGAGATAAAATACGAGTAGCCAAATTCAAAGCGAAGGTAAGATATAGAAAAGTAAAAGGATTTAGGCCGAGACTGACAAAAATAAAAATTATTAAAATCTAATTAAAGGTTCAAAGTGCAAAATTAAAAGTTACAATTTAAAATTCAAAGTTTTCAAATTTTTAACTTTTCATTTTTATTTTTTAATTTGTTAAAATGGCTCATACTAAGGCTCAAAAAGCTGTAAAAGGTAACCGCGATTCCCGATCAAAAAGATTAGGAGTGAAAATTTTTGGGGGACAGTCAGTAAGACCTGGCAATGTTATTATCCGTCAACGTGGGACAAAGGTTCGTGCCGGTGAAGGGGTTTTGCTTTCAAAAGATAAAACACTCATGGCCTTGAGAAACGGTACGGTAAAATTTTCTCGAAAAAAGGGGAGACAGTTTGTTTCCGTCATCTCAACTTGATAGAATTACTTCATGAATAGTCAGCAGGAAGCTCTTATTAGTCGGGTTAGAATGGAAAAAGATCCTTTCGTTAAAGCGAAAATTCTTCAGTCATTGAGGAAAGATTCTGGATTGCGTTTAAAAGATTTAGCTTTAAAAATTAATCTCAAACCCGCCTATCTTTGTCACTATTTACGGTTAAATCGCCTACCAGAGATGATCGTCGACGGTTATTACGCCGAAGATATCTCTCTCAGCCATCTGTTTGTTATTTCCAGATTAAAAGATCCAAAAAAAATTATTGATGTTTACGAAAAAGTTTTAGGCAAAAATCTAACTGTTTTGGCAACCGAAGAAATCGTTCGGGAGATTTTGTATGGAATTAAGACAGAAGGAGAAGCCTTGACACGCGAAGAAAAAGAAAGTTATCGCCAACAGTTAGGAAAGGAGATAAAACTTAAAATAATTCAGACCCGCATTAAAAGTAAGTTAGAGATTGAGGTAAAAGGAAGTTTAGCTAAAACAACTAAGATATTGCGTACGATACTAACCAACTTAAAGGATTCTTAATCCAGCCGGTCTTATTAGGTGGGTAGTAGCGATAAAACACTAAGCCAATGATGCTTTGGATTGTTACTGGTCCAAATTCTCGAGAATCAGATGATCGGGGACGGTTATCGCCCATAACAAATAAATAATTATCAGGAACCATAATCGGCACTCCCTCTTTTAGGTAGCCGCCATCCCAGAGATTAGTCGAGGCCGAGATATAATTTTCCATGATTAGTTTGTTGTTAACGTAGACTTGACTATTTTTGACCATGAAGGAGTCGCCGGGTAAGGCAATAATCCGTTTTATATATTCAATATCAGGATTTTTGGGAGATTCAAAAACGATTACGTCGCCGCGTTTTGGCGGTCGTAATTTATAAGTTATCTTACTGGTTAAAATATAATCATTAGAGTAAAAACTAGGTTCCATGGATGCTCCTTTAACCTGGTTTGGTTGGACGATAAAAAGATAAACAACAATAAAAAATGAACCGATAAAGACAACCGTTTCCAAAATATCCATCACAAAATCGATGATTACTTTAACCACTTTCATAAGTATTCATTTTAAGCAAACCGGAAATAAAAAACAAGAGAATTAATTCAGTTTATAAAGTTATAAAGTATAATATAATCAAGATTATTTACTTAGTGGTAGAGCACGAAGCTTGTCCCGATGAAAATCTGGGCTCACATCAGGTATTAAGGCCGATTAGCTCAGTTGGCTAGAGCGCTGCATTCACATTGCAGAAGTCGGGGGTTCAAGTCCCTCATCGGCCACATTTTGCTCCTTTTTCGGCTAATGTTAGTTTTTCTTTTTTAATCGGTCGAGTTTCGTCAATTTGTTTTGAATAATCGTTCTTAAAATCTTTTTGTCTTTGGTTATATCGATCAATAAAGACTTCCTTAAATAAAGGTAGATATTTTTCTTTTGGCTTAGTTTTGCATAAATAAGCAATAAATTCTTCATGGAGATCACCAAGTGATAACATTTTGGCGTATTTACGACATGTTTTGTTGACGCAGTAATAATAAGCGTAGTCTTTACCGGTATGACTTTTGGACCAACCTGCTGTTAAAGGATGATGACAAAGTTTGGGTTTAAGAAGATCGATTACCACCCTTTTTTCATTTTATCAGAATTCAGACAGTTACCATAAGCTGCCACAGTTTTATTTTTAATCGTCTCGCAATCTTATAAAGCACCTTAAGACTTGGATTAGCCTTCCCTTTCTCAATATCGGCTAAATAAGAACGATCGATATAACAATCAAGTGCTAATTGTTCCTGGGAAAGATTATTTTTCTTTCTTAACTTTATTATTTCCTTTCCTAACCTCCTGTAGATCGATCTATTGTTCATATGAAAGGAAAGGGTAGAAAAAGAAAGGAGAAAATGCAATGAAACGGCCCTAAATTATAAAGGGTTAATATCTGCTATAATATATATTATCACCTATTATATATTATCACCTCCGGACTGAAATGGATAATAATAACAATCTAAAAATTAATACCAACGTTTAGTATATTTAACCATTTCTCTCATTTTTTGATCTTCAGCGTTATTGATAATAAAATTTTTATACCGTTCTCTATTGTTTTGAAAATAACTCAATACTGGTGTTGTATCAATTTTTAAGATATTTTCTACTTTTAAATAGGCGTTGATCGAAGAATAAGGATAAAAAAAAATTTCCTCCTTGTTTTTTATTTGACCATGAGCATAAACATTTGTGTGAATATATCTTGATGTATAAATAAGTTGTTCAACTGATAAGATTCTTCTCGAACGAAATTGAGGCAAAAAAACCGGGCCTTTTCTTTTAATTTTAGTATTATAAAATCTTGTGATTGAGTTAATGGCGTTGGACATAAAGTCAATCACTCCATCTTTTTTCAGTTGTTTAAGAAGTAAGTGGTAGTGATTAGGCATCGTGATGAACGAGATGATATCAACCTTAAAATATGAAGAATATAAAATTTCTCTGAATTTAATTAATTTACTGTGTTTATTCAATTTCTTAAAAAAAGAATATCTGGGGTAAGAGCGGCTAGAGCGGTAATAGATTAAAGTGTTGATAAATTCGTCACACAAATCACTATTATTAAAAATCGCCAATGGCTCAATGTTTTTATTATAAATATGGTAAAAACCGCCATTAAAAAAGACATCAGCACGAGTAGGCATACTGAAAGAGTAGAAGAAAGATGAGGCACATGTCAACGGACTATACGCTACAAAATATATCAGTTAGGTTGTTATAAAAACTTAATTAATTTATTACACTATTCTGTTTAGTTTCTACCTAGGAAGATGTAGTGATCCATTTCACTCCGGGGGTGCTATTACGGGGGTGCTATTATCTTCAAGACATCCTCAACTTTATGAAGGAAGTTTTCCCCGTCGATAAACAAAACTATATTGTTCATGAAATAAGTATAACAAAAAAAACCTCGTCGGGCTTGCGCATGGACGAGGCGTTTATGTCATAAATATACTTCATTCCGAGCTTAAAGTCAATACCTATAAAAAGCTTTTGTGAGGCTATAAGTTGAATATTACCCGACTCCTTCCTTCGCCTTTGGCTACGGAAGGACACAGTCGGCGGGCTTTGTTCGGGCAAGTAGTCAGCCCTCCGCTACTTCTTTGAAAAACGCTTCTTCAAAATATAACCAATGACACCAGCAGTTGAGGTAATAAAAGAAGGTAAGATAACTTTTAGAAATGGATTTTCTTTATCAGTTTTTTGCGGTTGATCGGTTTTTTTCTTTGTTATACCTAATACTTGAGATAGAGGTTTTAACAATTCTTGAAAATCTTGAATATTTTTATTAGCTTCCAGGCTACTTTTTGAAGAGTTTTGTTGTTCACTGTTATTTGATTCAAGCGATTGTGATTCTGTTGTATTCGTTGATATCGATGACGTTGTTTGACTAGCTGATTGTGTCGGTGTCAAAGTTAGAATCGGAGTCGGCGTGGGTAGAAAAGAATTAGCTTTTGAACGGTTGTATTCTATTATGTAGCTATCGGTTTGTGATGATGGCGGTGATTTTTTAATCTCTCCGTTAATCTCTTCCCAAACTTCATTGTCTTCAGCGATTTGGCCGACATTAATGGTATATTTGCCGACATCGGTTCCTTGGACACTGAGTTGGTAACTACCGGTTTGAGCATTGGGAATAAAGATTAAACTGTCATCTTCATGAAACTCTTGATCAGTATATTTTACCGTCATTTCCGCCGGCGAACGAATAATAAAAATTAACGATGGGGAAATAACGGTTTTTTCCCCAGCGGTGATTTGATTATCTTGAAAAGAAAGATTAAGTAGTGAGAAGATTTTTTTAATAGCCGATGAATCGGCGACAATTTCGCCGTGATCAAGATTAAGTTTTTCGGAATCCTCGTCAAAATTGGAACTTTTTGATAAAACCGTATAATCGCCGGTTCCATAAAAAACCGATTTAGGTTGACCATCTATGTAGTTACCAAACAATTTATTGATCGTATTGGCTGGTTCAACCACATATCCGGCGGGCGTTTGCGAATCCTTTTCGCCATAAATAGCAAAGAAAAAAGGGAAGATTTGTGAAAATGTTTGATTATATTTTAAGAGAAGGTTATTTTTAATTGTCAAATCACTAGACGAGATTTCGTTATTATCGGTATCTTTAAGAAAATTAAAGGTGGGAAAAAGATCCAGGGTTACCGGAAATCGTTTTTTGATTATTTCTTTATCGTCCTCAAGGGTTGACTTATTTAAAATTAGTATCAATTTTTCGGCTAACCATAAAAAAGTGTTATCTCGATCAAGTTGCCCGGCTTCGATTGGCTTGTAAACCTGAACCGCTCCTTGATGTGGAGTACCAACAGAAATAATTCGATTAATTTTATCCTGGTATTTTTGACTAAAGACCCGACCGACCAACCCGCCCAGTGAATGACCAACAATATTTATTTTTTGCGTAGGTTTTTTATTCCAAATTTTTTCTTTAAGAAAGTTATTTAAGTCATCGGTCGTTTGTTCGACTGGTTGACGCCAATCATAAGGAAATATGTAAAAATCCTCACTTTCTTTATTACCAAGATTAATCAAACTTTCTTTTAAACCCTTATATTCCTTGACAAAAGCGTTAAGACGCCAGTCAGAATAGGTGACGGTTTTGTTGTAGATAATTGCTTCTTTATTCCACGAAGCAAAGAGACCGGGAATGATGATAATTGGCGGTTTGTTGTAAACAACAATTGGTTGCTCGCTAGCGAGACCAATCTGCCAGAGGTTACCGTTATGACCGGTGTAAAAAAGATAAAGATTGGAGTTATAGTTGATGACTTCAGGGTAGACAACCATGTAAGAGTCAAAGCCTTCACTTGAAGTCGATAAAACATTGCAGTCACCCTCACAGCTCCAGTTGATACCATCATCGGAAATCACATGGTAAATATGGTTAGGAATAGAGTCACCGGTATGATAAAACATATGGAATTTTCCATTTATGAAGATAACTGATTGCCCACCGACATGGCCCAAGTTAGAAAGAGTTAAAGGGTTATTTTGCTGCTTCGACCAATTAATTCCATCAGTAGACTCTGCCAGTCCTATTTTCCAACCTCCTGACCCCCAACCCATATACCACATATAGAACTTACCGTCTTTAAATATGACAGTCGGATTGGCGACCCCATTTGATTCCCAAGGTTCTTTACCTACTAAAACATAACCTGATTTTTTTTCCCAATCAATACCGTTATTCGAACTGGCATAGCGAATTTTGTAAATGCCGTTGTTTTGAGAGTTATACCAAAGATAATATTTATCAGTTTTGACCACTGATGGTTCAACGATGCCAGTTTCTATCACTCCTTCGGAATTTTCTGGTGATAATATCGGTTGATCTATCACCCTGTGCCATTCGATGCCGTCGCTTGATTCGGCGTAACCAATACTCCAGGAAAGATTTCCAAAACCTTGGTACCACATTTTCAGTTTTCCTTCATCTTTGATTACGGTTGGAGAGGCTACATTGTTATCCCAGCTATTGGATGAGGAAAGAATTGGATTTTGGTCATATTTGATCCATTGTCCCGCAAAAATTTTTCGTGGAATAAGGAAAGAGAATAATAAAAATAACAAAACTATAATTTTTGACATGTACTTGTTCATATATTTTTGATGAACTTTATAAACTTTATAACTTTATGAACTCATATTAGTCAACGGACTATACGCTACAATTTTGTCACTTTTTCTTAATGTAATGCTCTAAAATACTGCCATATCCACCCAGGTTTAAAATAGGTGTAAGAGAAGGCGCAATTAGCTTATCGAGAAGAAGGTACTTTAATTTTTTTAGTAATAATTTTAAATTAAAACATAAAGCATTTTTGTTTATTTTTCTGTCTTTTGGATTTATTTGAGATTTTATATTTAAGATTTGGAACTTTTTCTTAGTAATTCCCATCAGGTGTTCGGGATAACTATATGTTGACGACTTAATAATTTTCAAGGTAGAAATATTATTAACAATTTGTTGTATGCTTTTTTGTGAAAATATCCACAGGTGCTCCGGTGGAGTTAGAAAAGTGTAATTTTTCTGTTCGGCGTTGAAAAGATGACTATTTAAATTTGGGGTTTCGATATATAGAATTCCACTTTTGTTAAGTAAGGTAGAAATTTTCTCAATGGCATCGCACGGATTTTCTAAATGCTCAATTATGTGATTTAAAGTAATAAAGTCAAACCTTTTATTTTTATTATTTTGATAATAGTTTTCAAAATTTGTATTAAAAACTTTAATTAAATGTTCAACCTGCCTGCCGGCGAGGCAGGTTGAAGTAAGTTGATACAATCGTTCTGATGGTTCAATGCCGCAAACTAGAAGCTTTATCTTATAAGCTTCTTCTAAGAAGTATCCGTAACCACTGCCGATGTCGAGCAGGGTTTTACCTTTTGGATTAAGTTTTATAAGAGTTCCAATTATTTTTTTGGCCTGTTCTCGAGTTCTATTCTCATTTTGGTATCCGGCGTTGAAACTAAAATTTTTCTTATAGTAATTATTTAAAATTTTTTTCAACGGCTGAGGATAAACAAATAATGTTCGACAATTATCACAGCGGAAATAGTTGAAACTATTTATCTTTGAAAAAAAAATAATCTGCTTGTTTTTACATATTTGACAAGATAACATTAAACAATTATTAGAAGAAAATCAGGTAAGAACAACGGACTATATGCTACAAAAATGAAATTTTAGATTGTTAAAGCAAGATATTTTTTTAAATATATGAAATGTCCAATTTGTGAAACTTCAATTAAACATTTAATTAAAGTAATTAATGATATTAGTGTTTACCAATGCGATAGTTGCTATGCAGCAATCTTGAAGAATGACAGAGAATCAATCAAAGAGAATAAACAGTGGTATTCGTTTAAGGAATATCAAGCAGAGGAAAAAAGATTAGAAAAAAGGTTAAAAAAAATAGCAAAAATTATAGTCAGATATAAAAAAAAAGGCGAATTGCTTGACATTGGCGCTGGATTTGGCCATCTTTCTTCAATTCTCAATAAATTAGGAAGGTTTCAGATTAATTTAGTCGAACCGTTAGTTAAACCAAAATATCTTTTGGATAAGAACATAACTCTTCATAAGACTGATTATGAACATTTTTTGTCAAAACAAAAATTCGATCTGGTTCTAATGGTGGACGTTATAGAACACTTTCAAAATCCAGTAAGAAATCTTTTAAGAACTAAAAAAATTCTTAAAAAAAGAGGATATCTTATGATTCAAACACCAAATTATAAAAGTTTAATGGCTAAAATTTGCCGTAATTGGTCTTGGTGGATGCCTCAAGATCATAAACTCCTCTTTTCTATCAGGTCGATAAAAAATATTTTAGAAACATCAGGTTTTCAAACAGTTTTTCTTATGACTTATGAAGATTTTCATGATTTCAAAAAAAATCTTGACGGTAATTTTGTTGGCATTAAAAATAAACTACTTAAGAAGTTATCTAAAGGAGTTTTCTTAACTCTATTTATACCGATTTATTTTCTATTTCGTCAAATTATCTGGCGATTAGGCTACGGTGGTTTAATCTTTCTGGTTGCTAAAAGGTATAATAATAACGATGGAAAATAATCTCTCATTGCTAATGATTACTAAAAACGGTCAAGATACGATTGAAAAAAGTTTGCTCTCAGTTATCAAGTGGGTAGATGAAATTGTTATCATCGATGATTGTTCGACGGATAATACAATTAAGAAAGTTAAAAGTTTAAAGTTAAAAGTTAAAAGTTCCAATTTAAAATTAAAAATTTTTGAGAATCGAGAAGATGATCTAGGTAAACAGAGAATGTTTGGATTGCAAAAATGCTCCAATAATTGGGTGTTGGTTTTAGATTCGGATGAAGTAGTTTCGGAGAAACTTAAAAGAGAAATTGTTACATTGTTACATTGTTACATTGTTAAATATGAAGGTTTTTTTATTCCATTTCAGAATCATTATTTGGGGCGTGGATTAAAACACGGTGGGGAAAGCTACAAAAAGCTGGTTCTGTTTAAAAAAGATAAAGTCATTATAAAACCTGGGTTAGTAAATGAAAGGTTTGAAATGCCATCAAAAAAAATTGAAACTTTAAAAAATAAAATTTATCATCATTCATATCGTTCGATTAGCCAGATGTATAAAAAATTTACCGACTATGGTGTCCGCAACGCGAAGGAAAAAGTCCGAAAAGGAGAATCAACTTCACTAAAAAAAATATTCTTATATCCGTTGCATATGTTTTGGGCAAGATTCATTAAAGACAAGGGTTATAAAGATGGGTTGTTTCGGATACCGTTAGATATTGGGTTTGCTTATATGGAGTTCTTAAGTTATTTTTTAATGGTGTTCTTATGAAAACTCGGTAACAAAATTTATTACGAATAAATTTGTCACTCTCGTTTCCATAATAAATATTATGAAAGTAATTTTTGTTACAAACATATACAAAGAGGAAGAAAAAAAGGAAGTAAATCGGGTTTCAAAAGAAATCAAAGCTCTTGGTTTTGATGATTATAAAATATACGTCAACGATGGAATAAAAAATAACCGCGGATATGCGTATGGAGTTAATCAGGGAATTAAAAAGGGTCTTGAAGAAGACGGGGGGCTGTTTGTTGTTTTTAATGCAGACATATCTATTTCTGGTTTGACAAAGAAAGTAATTATTGAAGGTCTAAAAAAATACAATATCTTCGGATTTACTGTTAATCAATGTAGCAAAACTTATTATGGTGGTGAGATAGACAGATGGAGATTGAGCGGAGGCATGATTGAACAGAAACCCAAAAAAAGATATCAATCGGCGGATTTTGTTTCCGGCTCATTGATGTTCATTAAACGGGCGGTGGTGGAGAGAATTGGTTTTTGGGATGAGAGCTATTTTTTTTACTATGATGAGACCGATTACTGTCTCCGGGCCAAGAAAGCAGGATTTAAAATTGGAATAGACAGTCAGAGCTGTTACCAGCATTTTGAGCTTTCCGAAAACAATCCTAGAAAAGGCTATTTTTTGGCTAAAAATCGTTGGAGGTTTTTTTGGAGAAATAGCAACAATATTCAAAAAATTTATGAAATTGTCCGTTTGCCAAAAACCGCGATTGAATATTTGCCACTTCTTAAGAATGTGTTTTTGCAAAGTCGATTTATAACTAACTTCTTTAGCTTAAATTTATCATCAATCCTTAATAAATTTTTTCATTTCTTTCTATTTATTTTTTTGGTAAAAAATTTAAGCCCGGAAAAATATGGAATCTATACCATAGTTTGGGCTTTCATTGCCCTATTTAATCCGTTTGTCGACCTAGGGACAACCACCTATGGTTTGGTTTATTTACCAAAAAACAGAGAGAAAATGATTAATACGCTAATTTCTCTGCGTTTTTTTATTGCCACGCTGGTTTTTTTGATGGTTAATCTGTCCGCTTTTTTATTTTTTAAGTCCCAAAAGGAAATAATTCTCTATATTTTTTTGACCTCAATGACCATTATCTCGGGAATTTGGTCTGGCAGTTATTTGATTATTAACTCAATTAAAGAAAAAATTATCAACTCCTCAATCGTTTCTCTTATCTTTAATTTTCTATTTGTTGCTCTAATCATCATTGGATTATTGATAAAAAAAAGTTTACTGACGATTTTTTTAATCATCTTTTGTCTTTTTATTTTCTATACGCTTATTAATTTTATTCTCGTGAAAAATGAAGTAGCTAAATTACGGATTTGTGTCGATTTAGTAAACTGGAAAAAGGTCATCAGCAAATCCTACCTCTTTATTTTGATCGGTTTTTTATCCGGTTTTTATTTCAAAATTGATGTTTTTCTACTAAAGTTTCTCAAGAGTGAGAGGGAAGTCGGTATCTATAATTCAGGATACAAGTTCCTAGATGCGTTCATGCTTTTAGCGGCCAGTTATAACATCACTGTTTTACCGATTATGAGTCGGATTAAAAAAGACCTAAATCTATTACGCAGGAAAATATTCAAAGACTTTTTAATGTTAGCTTTTGTGGGAGTTTCAATTGTCATTGCCTTTTATTTTCTAGCGCCGATGTTATTACCACTAATATTAAAAAAGACTTACAGCGGTGGGATCATTACCGCGCGTATTGTCACCTTCTCTCTGCCATTTATTTTAGTTTCCTCAATTTTTTATAACATACTTTATGTATTCGATCTGGCCCGGACTGTGATTTTTATTTTGCTAATACAGTCGATTATTAACATTATTCTTAATCTTATTTATATTCCAACGTATTCTTACATAGCTTCAGCTTACATTACCGTTATCAGCGAAGTAATAAATTTCGCGTTGATTTGGTATTTTGCTAGAAAAAAGTTAATGAGCTATGAAAATCGCCATTGATATTGCCAGTCTTTGTTCTACCACGACGTTCGGTAACTATATTGTTACCGAGAATTTAATTAAAGCCGTCCAAGCTTATGACAAAAAAAATAGCTATTATTTTTATTCATTCTGTCAGAGCCCCTTTCCAATAAAAGAAAGCAAGCGATTTATTTATCAAAACATTCAGCCAAAAATATTTTGGTCATCTATAAGAACTTCAGTCGAAGAACTAATTAAAAAAAAAGATTATTTTTTTGCGTTAAATCAATCGATTCCTTTTTTCACCAAATCAAAGATTATTTCCTTTTCTCACGGATTGTCTTTTTACTTCTATCCCCATCTTTATCGCGATTCATATAGTCAGCTGAAATGGCAGCTTGATCAAATGGCGAGTCGTTCAGAGAAAATTATTGTCAGTTCAGAAAAAGTGAAAAAAGAATTGGTTTTAGTCTACCAAAATATTGAAGCGAAAATAGTCGTCAACCCTTTTGGTATACCTTTTGATATGATAAACGGTTCTGAAGCTCGAAGCCCGAAACTCGAAGCCCGAAACAAATTTTTTCTGGCTGTGGGAATGGATCATCCGATCAAAAATCATAAAATATTACCAAAAAGTAAATACAAATTTATTGTCGTCAATAATGTTTCGCGGACAAAACTAAAGTCACTTTATCAAAAAACAACCGCACTGATAACCACATCTTTATATGAAAGTTTTAATTTGCCAGTGCTTGAGGCCCTTGCGCAAGGCTGCCCAGTTATTGGATTACAATCAGCAATTATTCCAGAACTGGAACCATACGTAAATATAGTGAAAGATCAAAATGAACTACCAACACTTCTGGATAATGCAATCCAAGGAAGATTAAAACCAGTTAATGTAAAGGAAATCAGAATCAAGTTTTCCTGGAAAAAATATGTTAATAAATTGCTAAAATTTCTATGATTAAAGTTGCATTAGTTCGTGGAAGATATCTCAATAATTTTGAAGGTCAAAATTACATTTTTAACAAAAATAATATTAAATTGACGGCGATTTCTTCACTAAAGCCGCTTGACGATCAATTTCCGTTTCCCGTCATTAAATTACCTTCACTGGCTGATTTACAGAATGTCCCTTTTTTAAGTAAACCGCTTAAATTTATTAGTAATAGATTATTGGGTGACTCTCAAATTCTTTTTGGTCTTGAAAAATTTGCGAATAAATTCGACATCTTTCAAACGGCTGATTCTCATTATTATTATTCATTTCAACTAGCCAACCTCAGAAAGAGAGGTTTGATAAAAAAATTAATTTCTACCTCATGGGAAACGATTCCTTTTAACAATGAAACCATTAAACAGAAGAAGTTTATTAAGGAATTTACCCAATCTCAGACCGATTTATTTATATGCCATACAAACAGAGCCAAGGATTGTTTGATTAAAGAGGGGATTGGCGAAAATAAAATTGAGGTGATAAAACTGGGCGTAGATATTAATCGTTTTAAAAGTCAAAATTCAAAAGTCAAAGATCAAAGTGACAAATTAAAAATCAAAAATATTAAAATCCTGTTTGTCGGAAGATTAGTTAAGGAGAAAGGATTACCAGATTTACAGGAAGCTATTAAACAAATTGAAAAGTCAAAGTTCAAAAGTCAAAAGTACAAGTTAAAAGTTAAAGTTATTAAAGGAAATATTAATTATCGCGAAATGCCAAAAGTTTATCAAGAGGCGGATATTTTTGTTCTTCCTTCAAAAACAACAAAAACCTGGGAAGAACAGTACGGTATGGTTTTGGTGGAGGCAATGGCATCAGGATTACCAATAGTTGCCTATAATACTGGAGCCATTGCTGAATTAGTCGGCGAGGCCGGTCTATTAATTAAAGAAAGCGATGTTAATCAGTTGGCGAATTCCATCAAACTTTTAATCGAGAATAGAGATTTGCGATTAAAACTTGGTAAAATTGGTAGAAAGAGAGCGGAAAAATATTTTGACGTTAGAAAAACCACTTGGAAAATTGGAAAAATATATGAAAATATCGGCCGTAATATTGACTAAAAATGAAGAAACTAATATCGAACGTTGTTTAAAAACAGTAGATTTCTGCGACGAAATAGTGATCGTAGACGATTTTTCAGAAGATAAGACGGTAGAAATAGCCCATAAAGTTCTTAATGCCCAGAAAGTATATAAAGTTTTACAGCGGAGGTTAAATGGCAATTTCTCCAGTCAGAGGAATTTTGGGATGGAGAAGACAAACGGTGACTGGATATTGTTTGTCGACGCTGATGAAACAATCCCTGATGAATTAAAAAAAGAAATAAAACAATTGTTGAGTTCCGACCCAGAAACGAAAGACTATACTGCTTACTACATTAAACGACGCGACTTTTTTTGGGGGAGAGAATTAAAGTTCGGAGAAATTAGAAAAGCTCGCGCCCGAGGAGTTATTAGATTGGTAAAAAGAAACTCTGGTTATTGGGTAGGTAATGTTCATGAAGAGTTTAAAACGATTGGCTTTGTTACGAAATTAACTAATTTTATTAACCATTACCCGCATCCCACTTTAAAAGAATTTATTGAGGACATTAACTTTTATAGCAGTCTCCGAGCCGAAGAACTTTATCAATCCGGAAAGAAGTTTTGTCTTGGCGAAGCAATACTGCTTCCTTTTTCCAAATTTATTCTCACATACTTTATATATGGTGGTTTTTTAGACGAGGTTCCGGGCTTCACCTATGCTTTTTTAATGAGTTTGCATTCCTTTTTAGTTAGAGCAAAGCTTTTCCAACTATATGAAAATAAAAAAAATCGTTAGTTTTTTATTTTATCCACTGTTTTTTTTATTCTCTTTAGGTCAGTTAGCGAGAGTTTCCTTCTACCATCAACAGGTTAACGGGTATCTTTATGAAATGATGATGTTGGTAATTCTATTTCTTTTAATGGTCAAGTATAAAATAAAACCGTTGACCATAGCCTTTTACAAAAATAAATACATTTTTTGGTTTTTTTTCTATTGCATTATGAGTTTTTTTTATAAGATTGGTGATTTCACAAGATTGGAAAATTATATTGCCTTACTTTATCAAGCAAGACTTTTTTTTTATTTTTTAGCATTTTTTTACTTAACTTACTTTTTAAAAAAAGAGAAATTAACCAGCCGAGTTTTTACCAATGCACTAATGCTATTTTTCTCAATAACCGTCATTATTTCGTTTATACAGTATTTCCTATATAAAGACTTAAGAAATTTGCTCTATCTTGGGTGGGACCCACACCTTTACCGGATTTTTGGTAGTTATTTAGACCCTTATGTGGCGGCGGCCATCTATGGATTGGCCTTTTTTTATCTATTTTTTAAAAGAAAGAATTTGTTCAATTACGTCCTATTAGCTTGTTATTTTATTTTTATTTTCTTAACCTTCTCGAGAATAGGTTACGTTGCTTTTACGGTTACTTTACTTTTAATTTTGTTGAAGAAAAAATGGTACAAGACAGTAATTTTAACCTTTATTTTAATAACTTTTCTTGTCGTTATAATTCCTAAACCACAAGGAGAAGGTGTTAATCTAGGAAGAATTTTCTCGGTTAATTCACGGATTGATGACTACCGATTGGCAGAAAAAATCTGGGAGAAGTCACCACTAATTGGCATAGGTTATAATCGTATCCGTTATATCAAAGAACGTTTAAATATATTCGATTATAAAAATCTAGCCGTTAGTCATGCCGGCGCTTCATTTCACTCAAGTTTTATAATTATCTTAGTTTGCACAGGCCTAATCGGATTACTGGTTTTTTTAAAGGGGTTTATAACGCTTTTTTGGCTGACGGAACTGACTAGATATGTTTTTTTATATATAAGCCTATTTTCTTTGGCAGATAATGTATTACTTCACCCTTTCGTATTATTTTTTACTCTTATGCTGGTTAGTCTTTCTCATAAACAAGAGTAAGCGTTTTTGTTTCCATGTTGCCAGCGATATCTTGAGCGGAGATGTTGATTTTATTCTCGCCCGGGTTGAGTTTAACTGAGGTTTGGAATTCACCTAGAGCGTTGACAACAACAGGAAAATTATTGACATCGATGATTACTTCCTTATCCGTTTTTCCAATAATTTTAACTTCTTCAGTCGAAATAGTTTCGCCATCTTTTGGTTGAGTGATTTCGAGATTGGGTTTTTCTTTTTTGACGATTACTTGATAAGTAGTAGTTTTCTTAGTAGAAGAATTATTCTTTGATTTCGCAACTAGGTAGATTTCATTATTGCCGTTTATAAGATCATCGATCTGCTGTTCGAAGTTATCAATGGCCTCAACTTCTTTAATCTTTTTGCTATTTAAATAGAAATCAACTAAATCATAATTAACCAGTCGACCAGAAATAATAATAGAAGAAGAGTTGGTAGCAGAGGGAATATCGTTTATATCAATATCGCCGAAAAAATTACTTTTTTGGGTAAGTGTAATTTGAGGTTTGTTTTTGTTAGTCAGTTGAGAAACAAAGACGGCCGCGTTAAGTAAAAACTTAATACCAGTAGTTAATATAAAAAAAAGTACGATTAAAAAAATAAGAGAGATAAGTACTAAATTACGACTCAAAACCCGTTTCTGGTGAGTTTCTAAACGTTTCATAGTTTTTTTCCAGAGCCGGTGAGAGGAATCGAACCTCCAACCTTCCCCTTACGAAGGGGTTGCTCTACCGTTAAAGCTACACCGGCAATTTGAGCGGCAGACCGGATTTGAACCGGCGACCTTCTCCTTGGGAAGGAGACATTCTACCACTGAACTACTGCCGCAAATTACATAATTATACCATTATCACCATTTTCCGGTTTTTATTTATTTGTTTGATTTAATTGATTGTGATATATTTTAATAGTTGTTACTATTAATAATGAGGTTATGGCTGAGCAAAAGTTGATTTCGGTAACTCATATAAATGTTAGGCAAAGTATTTCTTTTCTGATTATAAAATTAATTATTATTGAAGTATTTTTTAGTTTACTAATTGTTTTTTTATCTCTGCCTTTTTTCAAAACTCTAACCGTTCGCGCGTTCGAGGGTGTTCCGGTAACCTTATTTATTACTGTTTTTTTACTCTGTGTCTTGATTAAATGTTATTTTTCTTTTTTCGTCATTTTTCATTGGCTGAATGAATACTATGAAATTTCGGCATCAAAGATAATTCATCGATCCGGTTTTATTTTTCGTCATGAAGATCACTATACGTTATCGCATATCAGTTCGATTGGTCTTCAGCAAAATTTATTTGGACGTATTCTTAATTATGGGACGATTGAGTTATACGATCGATTCGATGAGCGACGCAAATATCTCTATCTCATCCATAATCCTGCCCGTTATTTTCACGTAATTGAGTCTCTTTTACCAAGACTTGATGAAACTCAACAAAAAATCAGAGACAAGTTGGTTGAAGCCAATGACGAAGAAACCTTATGACAAATTTTTTTTATTTTTATTTACCTTGGAATGATTAAAACTTGACCTGGTTCAATAATATTGGGATTGTTTAGGTTATTAATTTTAGCTATTTTTACCCAAGCAAAGCCATCTCCATAACTTTCCAGAGCAATTTTCCAAAGGTAGTCTCCAGCCTTGACAATATATTTACTATTGGTTTGAGTTACTTGAGTGGTTGATCTTTGATCGATTTCTCCTTTAGTCAAAGCCTTTGGAGTAACATTTGGTAATACTAATTTGGTTCCACTAAAAATCAGGTTAGGATTAGAAATTTTATTAGCAATAGCAATGTCGTAGGCGTTATAACCAGACCCATAAGCTTCCTCAGCGATTTTCCAAAGATAATCACCTTTCTGCGTGATATAAATAGCCACATTTATTTTACTAGGGGTTTTACTGGATGATTTATTATTTTTACTAGACGAAATAATTTCTTTTTTCGAAAAAGAAAAAATTCCAGAAAAAATAATAATAAGGATGATAACTAAGCCTAAAATAAAATACATAAAATTCTTTTTAACTTTAGTTGAAATTATTTCTTTGTAATTATTAGAATATTTTTTTTTGATATTTAATTCACCTCCTCTTTCGATATTCTATCTTATAAAAATTTTCTATAATATTAACAGATAAATTTTTTTTTTCAAGCCCAATTGAATGCGTCTTCCTACAATTTGGTATAACACTCTAATTTTTTAAATATATCGTCTACTATCGTTTCAATCTAGCTTGTTAAATTTATTTAACTCTAATTTTTTGATCGTTCAGATTACTTTATCAAATGATGAATTTAATACTCTTGTAATCGTTTTTTATATCTATTTTTCTCTTTATTGTTTATATATACTACTTTCGTAAAAGTGATTGACTTCATTAAAAAACTTGGTTATGATTATTCTAGATTTTTTTGATTAATAGTTATATTCTGAGTGGGAGGTGATTTAAATGAATATCAGTTTACTAATAATCGGTGTTTTGTTTTTAGTCGTACTTTATTTTATCGGTAGTTATAACGCTTTCATTGTCTTAAAAACAAGAATAAAAGAAGCACTGTCGGGAATTGATGTTCAACTTAAAAGGAGAGCTGATCTAATACCCAACTTGGTTGAAACTGTAAAAGGTTATGCTAAACACGAAAAAACTGTCTTCGAAAATGTTACTAAAGCAAGGGCGGCTTTATTGAAGGCCGAATCACCTCAAGAAAAAGCAGAAGCTAATAATCAGCTAAGTTCAGCTTTAAAAACAATGTTTGCCGTGGCCGAAGCTTATCCTCAACTTAAAGCTAATGAAAATTTTCTAGATTTACAGCGACAGTTAGAGGATACTGAGGACAAAATTGCTTATTCAAGACAATTTTATAACAGCAATGTTTTGGAGTATAATACTAAAGTTAAGGTCTTTCCTTCTAATTTAATTGCTAATATGTTTCGTTTTGGGGAGGAGCAATTTTTTGAGGCTGGAGAAGAGGAAAGAAAAAAAGTTGAGGTAAAATTTGAATAGATATGACAGTTTATGATCAGGTAAGCAAAAATAAGCGGCGAACTTTTTTCATATTTTTTATTTTTTTTGTAGTCATTAGTGGTTTTTTTTATCTGTTAGGAAATTTTTTCGAGTCGCCGACTACGTATTTTGCTTTTGGATTATTATTTTCCATTGCCTCGGGATTTACCTCGTATTTTTTTTCCGATAAAATAATTTTATTTAGTCTAAATGCTAAGCCAGGTGATAAAAAAGAATACTTTGATTTTTATACGACGACGGAAAATTTGGCGATAGCCGCCGGTCTGCCAATGCCGAAACTATATGTAATTGAAGATCAATCTCCTAATGCTCTTGCTACGGGTCGTGACAATAAACATGCCGTCGTCTGTGCTACTACCGGTTTACTGGAAATGCTTAATCGACGCGAACTTGAAGGAGTCGTTGGTCATGAGCTATCTCATGTCAAAAATTATGATATCTTGATTTCCTCGGTTGTCGCGACATTAGTGGGAATGATAGCTATTGTTTCCGACTGGATAATGAGGAATATTTGGTGGGGTGGTTTTTCCAGAGAGAATCGAGATCAGGAGGATCGAAATCCGTTAATGATTGTCTTTTTTATTTTGCTTTTAATAGTTGGTCCGCTCGTAGCGACATTAATTCAATTAGCTATCTCTAGACAGCGGGAGTTTCTAGCCGACTCCAGTAGCGCTCTTTTAACGCGCTATCCTGAAGGTTTAGCCGAAGCCTTAGAAAAAATTTCAGCTAATCCATATCCACTACGAAATGTCAGTTCCGCCACCGCCCATCTTTTTATCAGCAATCCTTTTAAAAAAAATAGAACCACTTCATGGATAATTAATCTTTTTAATACTCATCCACCGGTTGAAGAGCGAATAAGGATACTAAGATCAATGTAATTTTTGGTTTTTAATTTTCAATTTTTACTGAATTTTTAATAATTTAATTTTTAAATAAAATATTGTTAATCAATATAATTTTATAACATGTGCGGAATTGCTGGTTTCTATGGTTTTAGAAATGACAATTTAATAAAAAAGATTTCCAAGCAACTAGCCCATCGTGGACCAGACGGCGAGGGTGATTATCTTAGTGACAAGGTTAGTCTTCTTAATCGGCGTTTAGCGACTATTGATATTAAACGAGGGGACCAGCCGATTTTTAATGAAGATAGGTCGAATGTTGTCGTTTATAACGGGGAGATATATAATTTTTGGCAGTTAAGAAAGGAATTAGAAAGATATGGCCATCTATTTAAGACTGAATCCGACACTGAGGTAATCGTCCATAGTTATGAGCAATGGAAAGATAATTGTTTTGATCGTTTTAACGGCATGTTTGCCATCGCTCTTTATGATATAAAAAATGATAAGTTGGTGTTGGCTAGAGATCATTTTGGGATAAAACCGTTATATTTCTCATTATTTAGCGAGTCTCGACAGCAGATTTCTCACTCCAGTGGGTTCCCCCGCGCCAGACGCGGGCATCCCAAGTCGTTCGAAACGGATGTTTTCGACTCCCATAAATTAATATTTTCTTCAGAAATTAAACCCATCCTTGAATCAGGATTAATTAAAAAAAAACCAAATGACAAAACTATCTATCGTTATTTGAGATATCGCGTTCACGACGATCAAAAAGAAACTTTTTTTAATGGGATATATCGGTTGATGCCAGGAGAGATGATGATAGTTCAAAGTTCAAAGTTCAAATTTCAAAGTTTTACAAAACTTAGAGAGGATCTAATCAAGATAAGAAAAACTAAGAAATTAGGAAATCGGGATGTTGAGAAATTTAGAAAAAAGTTAATTGAAGCGATTCGCTTGCGATTAATTTCCGAAGTTCCTGTTGGTACTTGTTTATCGGGTGGTCTTGATTCTTCAACGGTTGTTTCGGCGGTTAATAAATTACTTAAGGAAAAGGTTAAAGAATCCCGCTCGGTTGGAAAAATTCAGCAAACATTTTCCGCCGTATTTCCGGAGGGAAGCAATGATGAAGAAAGATATGTTAATGAAGTTTTAGAGTCTATAAAGTTAGAAAGTCATAAAGTGAAACCTAAGCCTGAAGAATTTTTTAATGAAGTTAAAGAATTTATTAAAACTCAGGAAGAACCAACGATAAGTACCGGTCCATACGCCCAGTATAAAGTAATGCAGGAAGCTTCAAAACACGTCACCGTTCTTTTGGATGGCCAAGGAGCTGATGAGATGATGGCGGGATATCTACCCTATTATTTTGTGTATTTTCGCCAACTGGCAAAAGAAAAAAAATATTTTAAGTTAATAAAGGAACTATTTTTGTCTTACGATATTTTAGCAACGACTTTAATTAAACATTTAGTTAAAGTTTTTGGCTTTAAAAAAGAAATTAATGCAAACGATCTGCTTAATGAAAAATTTTTTAATCAATTTAAAGAAGAAAAATTCCTTACAATTGACGATAATTTAAAAAAACGGTTAATTGAGGATATCTTTTATAACAGCCTGCCTTCTTTGTTACGCTACGAAGATCGCAACTCGATGAGATATTCGATCGAAGGACGCGTGCCTTTTTTAGATTTTAATTTGTTGCGATATTTATTTAATTTAAGTGATAATGCAATTATCAATCTGGGATGGAATAAAAATATATTGCGTCAATCAATGAAACAATTGCTTCCCGAACTGATTTTAAAGAGAAGAAATAAAATTGGTTTTACTACACCAGAATACCAGTGGTTTATGAGAATGAAAAATAAAATTTATCAGATATTTTTGTCTGAAAGTTTTGTTAAAAGAAAGTATTTTAATCAACCAGAGGTTTTAAAAGCTTTTCAATCATTTATTGAAGGGAAAGTTGATGATACGATGGTGTTTTGGAGGATGTTAAATCTAGAGCTATGGTTGAGGATATTCTTTGATTCAAAACCAATTAAAAAATTAACACATTCAAAGATTAACATATTTGGGGAGGCAAATGAGGGAAAGAAACTGGAGGTTGAGGTTGAAGGAAAAAAATATTTAAGATATCCGGTAAAAACGGAAGTTTTTAAAAAAGGAGATAACATTTCAGACGAAATTGTTACTTTGTTACATGGTTACATTGCTAATAACAATGAAACAATGAGACAATGTAACAATAAAAAATGGTTTTTGATTATCTCGGAAAAAATTGTGGCAATTGCTCAAGGTCGATCATACTTTCTTTGGGAGATTAAACCGAATTTTTGGGCAAAATTACTGTCTAAATACGTTACAAAAACTCCATATGGAATCGGTTTGGGCAGTCCTTGGACGATGCAACTGGCGATTAGGGAAATTGGGGTGATTTGGGTGATAGTGGCAGCGATAATCGCAGGAATTACCAAGCCTTTGGGTATAAAGGGTGTGTTTTATCGGATTGCCGGCGAAACGGTAAGATCGATTGATGGGCCGACAGAATATTCGCTTTATCCTTCAAATGTTTCTGCTAAACTGGGACCGAAGGATCCGCAATTAGTCGCCAAAAAAATTGCGGAGCAAGTCCAAAATTCAAAGTTCAAAGTTCAAAATTTCTTGGGTGTTGCTATTATCGACGCCAATGATCTGGGTCAAAAAGTTCTAGGTAATTCAACAAACATTTCTAATGAAATAATCGAAGATATTTTTAAAGATAATCCAATGGGACAAGCAGATGAGCAGACGCCGATAGTTATAGTATTTAGTATTTAGTTTTTTTTATGAAAATACTTAATAAAAGTCAGTGCAAAAAATTTGTTAATCTGGCTGTTGATAAACTTGGAAAATATATTAAGAAAAATAATCTTAAAGGAATAACAACCGGCATTTCTGGCGGAATTGACTCGGCGCTAGTGGCGATTATCGGAAAAAAATCAATTGATCGGTTAAACAATCATGGTTATCGATCGAGTTTTAAATATTATTACCTGGACTGTCAAAGCGAAGAGGAAGATTTAAAAAAAGCCAAAAGTCTGGCGAAAAAATTTGCGTTCAAATTGGAAATTCTTGACTTAAATCGGTGGTATCTCAACTCGCCACTTTTAGAATCGATTCCTAAAAATCATCCAAAAGAAAAGATTGCTCAGGGAAATATTAAAGCTCGGATACGGATGATTAGTTTATACCAAACGGCTTTGTTAAATAACTATATCTATCTTGATTCTGATGATCTTTCGGAAAAATGGATGGGGTTTTGGACCAGGCATGGTGATGAAGGAGATGTTAAAATTATCCAAGAGGTGACCAAGACGGAGGTTTATGACCTCGGAGAGTATTTGGGCGCTCCCGAACCGATTTTATCCGCCGATCCCGGAGACGGTTTAAATGTAACTAAAGAAAGCTATGCCCACGACCAACTGGGTTTAAAATATATTTACATTGAATATATAATAGGCCGATTTATCAGCGAAGGATTTGATTACAACGGGTCATTTAGTCAGCTATATACTGAGAAATGTCAAAATTTAATAAAATCAATCTCCGTGGAAATAAAGAAACCGAAATCAACGATTAAAAAAATTATTAATCAGGCTTTAAAAACAGCCTACAAAAGGAAGTATGGCGATTACGCGGTAAATTTACTTCCAGATCGAAAAGAGTTTGGTTTTTTTGAGGTTGGCCGTCAAGAATATAATCAGAAATATCTGAAGATAATAGGATAGGGTTGATAAATTATATTATTTTGTTAATATGTCTCCAATGGTTATTTTTTAAAAATTTTTTTAAAAATATGGCCAAAGAGAAAATAAATGAGATTCTATCAATAGCAAAAAAGGATAAAATTGCTTTCATCGATCTTCAGTTTAGCGATTTTTTAGGAAACATTAAAAGTTCGACAATTCCGGTATACAATTTAAAAGATGCGTTAACTTTTGGTGTTTGGATCGACGGATCTTCAGTTGAAGGATTTGCCAGAATTCACGAATCAGATATGTATCTAAAGCCTGATCCTGATACTTATGCTATTTTGCCCTGGAGAGATCATCTGGAAGGCGGGAAAGTAGCCCGTTTAATATGCGACGTCTATAAGCCGAATCATCAACCTTTTGAAGGTGATCCTCGTTATATCTTAAAAAAAGTTCTGCATGAAGCAAACTCATTAGGATTTGAGTATTTTACCGGCCCAGAATGTGAATTTTTTCTTTTCCCTAAAGACGAACGGGGGAATATTTTGAACTACTCTCAAGGAAATGGATTTTATTTTAATTTAATTATGGATCAAGCTTACACTATAAAACGAGAAATTATGGAAGGTTTAAAAATGATGAGAATTGATATAGAGACAAGTACTCATGAAGTGGCTGATAGGCAACATGAGATAGATATTAAGTATGGTAATGCTCTTAAAACCGCCGATAATACCATTACTTTAAAGATGGCGACAAAGTTCATTGCGTTTAAACATAATTTTCACGCTACCTTTATGGCAAAGCCTTTCTTTGGTATAAATGGGAACGGTATGCATACACACCAAAGTCTTTGGAAAAATAAAAAAAATTCATTTTACGACTCAAGAGATAAATATAATTTATCAAAGACAGCTTATCAGTTTTTAGCAGGACAGTTAAAATACGTGCGAGAAATAGCGGGCGTATTTGCTCCTACAGTTAATTCATATAAAAGATTGACGCCAGGCTATGAAGCACCGGTTTATGCTTGCTGGGGAAGAATAAACCGATCAGCCCTTATTAGAGTACCGCAAGTATCAAAAGGCCTCGAAAGTAAATCGATTAGATTAGAAATCCGATGCCCGGATCCATCCAGCAATCCATACCTTACTTTTGCTGTTTTATTAAAAACTGGTCTTGAAGGAATAAAGAAGGGACTCAAGGCGCCTAAACCTGTTGAAGAAAATTTATTTGAATTTGATGACGAAAAATTAAAAAAATTTTATATTAGCAAACTACCAGCCAGCTTGGATGAAGCAATTGGTGAAATTGAAAAAGGTAAAGTCGTTCGTGAAGTCTTCGGCGAACATACTTGGAAAAGGTATATCGAAGCGAAGAAAAAAGAGTGGGATAAGTTTCGTATTGCAGTCACCGATTGGGAAACAGATAGGTACTTAAAGAATATTTAATTAGACTATAATTCTAATATGAAAAAGAAGAGTAAGAAAATTATTCTCTCAAGACAAGAGATCCTTCATCTAGCTAAATTAGCAAAACTACGTCTAACAGAAAATGAAGTGCAAAAGTTTCAAAAACAACTTTCAGCCATCGTAGATTATTTTAGTAAACTTAATGAAGTAAATACAGATAATGTTGAACCAGTGAGCCAAATTACGGAACTAGTGAACGAAAACGTTGATGATGAAATTAATTCTATACGAATACTTTCGTTAGAAGAGACTTTAAAGAACTCAAAATCCAAAAATAATGATTTTTTTAAAGTAAAATCAATTTTTTAGCAAATTTTAGTCATGAATCTATCTAATTTAACCATAAAAGAGGCAACGTTAGGATTAAAGAAAAAAAAGTTTAGTTCGAATCAATTAGTAAAAGCTTGTTTAGATAAAATAAAGAAAGTTGAAAAAAAATTAAACGCTTTTATTACTATCAATGAAAATGGGGCGATCGATCAAGCAAACAACTGTGATTTATATTTTAAAAAGTTTGGCGAAGGTATCTTCGAAAAAAAACCGCTTTTAGGTATACCGATTGCAATCAAAGATCTTTTTTCGACCAAGGATTTGAAAACAACCGCCGGTTCAATTATTATCAATAAATATATTCCTCCTTTTGATGCCACAGTAGTAAAAAAATTAAAAAATGCTGGAGCGATCATTGTTGGTAAAACAAACGAAGATGCTTGGGGTCATGGATCTTCAGGTGAAAATTCTGACCATGGACCAACCAGAAATCCGTATAATTTAGAGAGAGTTCCTGGAGGTTCTAGTAGTGGTTCAGGAGCGGCCGTTGCCTCGGGAGAGTGTTTTATGGCTACAGGTACCGATACAGGAAGTTCGGTTAGATTACCGGCAGCTTATTGTAATTTAGTTGGGATAAAACCTACTTATGGAAGAGTTTCTCGTTATGGAATTATTGCCATGGCTTCTTCATTTGATACCGTTGGACATTTGACAAAAACGGTTTATGATAATGCTTTGACTTTAGAGATAACTGCTGGTAAAGATTCTTATGACGCGACGACGGTACCAAAAGATGTACCAAAATACACTCATTATCTCGAAAAAAGTATTGAAGGGTTAAAAATTGGTATTCCCGAAGAATATTTTATTAGCGGAATCGATGAGAAAGTCGAAAATAAAATTCTATCAGCAATTAAACAGTTGCAAAAATTAGGAGGTAAAGTTAATAAAATTTCTTTACCGCATACAGAATATGCCATGGCAACTTATTATATATTAGTCCCCTCAGAAATTAGCTCTAATTTGTCTAAATTTGATGGAATAAGATACGGAGATGAACGCGAACTATTTGGGGATGAAGCAAAAAGAAGGATTATGTTAGGCACATATACTTTATCTTCAGGGTATTATGATGCATATTATTTAAAAGCAGCTAAAGTAAGGACTTTAGTTAAACGCGATTTTGAAGAGGCTTTTAAAAAAGTCGATGTTTTGATTGCGCCATCGTCTCCAACTCTACCATTTAAAATTGGAGAAAAAGCTGCCGATCCTTTGCAAATGTATCTTTCAGATATCTTTCTGTGTCCTGTTAATCTTGCTGGAATGCCTAGTTTAAACGTTCCCATGGGTTTTATTGATGGACTTCCGGTTGGTATGCAGATTATTGGACAGCAATTCAGTGAAAAATTACTCTATCAAGTGGCTTATAAATATGAAGAAGCAACTCAATATTATAAGATTAGCCCAAAAATATAAGTACTTCTATGAATAACTATATACCCGTTATAGGATTAGAGATTCATGTAGAACTAAAGACTAAAAGTAAGATGTTCTGTGGTTGTCCGGCTGATCATTTTGCCAAGAAGCCTAATTCAATCTGTTGTCCTGTATGTTTAGGACTTCCCGGCGCATTGCCAGTTCCTAATAAAAAAGCGATAGAATGGACAATTTTATTGGGAAAAACCTTAGGTTGTGCTATCAACAAAGTTTCCAAGTTTGATCGGAAACATTATTTTTACCCCGACCTGCCGAAGGGATACCAGATTAGTCAGTATGATGAACCGATAGCCACGAAAGGAAAACTTTCGTTGCAAATTCAAAGTTCAAAGTTTAAAGTTCAAAATGACAGTTCAAAATTAAAAAATGAAGAAAAAACATTCAGAATTCACCGTGTCCATCTGGAAGAAGATACCGGGAAACTAATCCATAAAGGGAATGAAACATTGATTGACTTTAACCGCTCTGGGGTACCTCTGGTAGAAATTGTCACCGAGCCGGATTTTGATAATGCCGACGATGTCAAAAGATTTTTGGAAGAGTTACAAGTAATCGTTCGCTATCTGGGTATTTCCGACGCGGACATGGAAAAAGGAAGCATGAGGCTCGAACCAAATATTTCGGTTCGAGAAATCCCAAATCCAAAATCTCAAATTCCAAACATATCCAAATTACCAATTACTAATTACCAATTACCGAAATATAAAGTTGAGGTAAAAAACATTAACTCATTTCGTTTTGTAAAACAGGCGATAGAGTATGAGATAGAAAGACAGACTACTTTGTTGGAAAAAGGAGAAACACCGAAACAAGAAACGCGCGGTTTTAATTCAAATAAGCAGATTACCTATAGTCAAAGATCCAAAGAAGAAGCACATGATTACCGATATTTTCCTGAGCCTGATATTCCACCGATGATTTTTAATGATGATTGGTTAAAACAGATAGAGAAGCAGATACCCGAATTACCTCAGGCGAAACTAGAAAGATTCGTTAAAGATTACTCCCTTAAATTTTCTGACGCTTTTATACTCACACGAGATAAAAAACTTAGTAATTACTTTGAGCAAGTTAATTCAAAATTTAAAATTCAAAATTCAAAGTCTAAATTAAAAATTAAAAATTATTCTCAGTCAATTATTAACTTGATTATTAATAACAAACTGTCAAAAACTCTAACTATTGGGGAGTTCGTCAATAAAGTTATCGAACTACTGGCGCCAAAAGAAACCGATGAAAAATTACTGGGTGCGACAATTACTCGGATAATCGAAACTAACAAGAAAGTTGTTGATGATTATAAATCTGGTAAACAAAATGCAATTATGTTTTTAGTCGGTCAGGTGATGAGAGAGATGAAAGGAAAAGCAGACGCTAAAATTGTTATTAATATGTTGAAATCCAAAATCCAAAGCTCAAATGTCAGATCATCCCGATTTAATCGGGATTGAACTTTGAGCCTGATTTGAAATTTGGATTTTATCATTTGGATTTATTTATTTAGAAATGTCCTTTGTCCATCTTCACGCCCATTCAGAATATTCTCTTTTAGATGGCATGTGTCGAATTGATGACATGCTTAACCAGGCCAAAGAGTATCGGATGCCGTCGGTGGCTCTCACCGATCATGGCTCGCTGTACGGAGCCTTTAAATTTTTTATTAAGGCCAAAAAAGCCGGCATAAAACCGATAATCGGCGTAGAAGCCTATAAAGCTCAAAAATCCCGTTTTGACAGACAATCAGGGCGGGAAAGAGATCAACACCATTTGGTCTTATTAGCCAAAGATCTTGAAGGTTACAAAAATCTTTTAAAAATAATTACGACGGCCCACTTAGAAGGGTTTTACTATAAACCGCGGATAGACTTTGATCTTCTGGAAAAATATCACCAGGGGATTATTTGTCTTTCCGCTTGTCTTCAGGGTGAAATCCCTGATTTAATTGTGAATAACCAATTTAACAAAGCCGAAGAAGTATTAAAAAAATATCTTTTAATCTTTGGCAAAGATTTTTATTTGGAAATACAAAGACACCCCAAGGTGAAAAAATTAGACGAGGTTAATAAAGAACTAATCAAACTATCAAGAAAGTATGCCGTGCCTATCGTCGCCACCAATGACGTTCATTATCTATCGGCAGATGATGCGTATGCTCAAGAAATACTTCTTTGTATTCAGACTCAAAGAGTAATTTTTGAAAAGAACCGAAGTTTCTCGATGATCGACGTACCCGATTACTACTTTAAATCGGCTGATGAAATGAAAGGAGCCTTTATTGATCTACCTGAGGCAATTGACAATACCATAAGAATTTTCGAAAGTTGCAATGTGGAACTTCCTTATGGTAAATGGATACTACCCAACTTTAAAACACCTAAAGGTGAGAAAGTAGAAAACTATTTAAAAGATCTCGCCTACCGTCAAAAAGAACGGGTCGAAAATTTCTCTCCAGATGTAGTCAAAAAGAGAATTGATTATGAATTAGATATTATTATCAAAAAAGGGTACTCGACCTATTTTCTTATTGTCCAAGATTTTGTTAACTGGGCAAAAAAAAATAATATTGCCGTTGGTCCGGGAAGAGGATCGGTCGCCGGGTCGTTGGTGGCTTATGTGTTAGGGATTACCGATATCAATCCGCTGGTATACAATCTTCCGTTTGAGAGATTTTTAAACCCGGACCGTCCAACTCCACCGGATATTGATATTGATTTTGCCGATACAAGACGGGATGAGGTTTTAGATTATGTAACCAAGAAATATGGTAAAGATAAAGTGGCGCAAATTATTACATTTGGAAAAATGGAGGCTCGTTTGGCCGTCCGTGATGTGGCTCGAGCTTTAGGTCTTTCTTATTCTCAGGGTGATCGGGTCGCCAAAATGATTCCAATTGGGCGTCAAGGGTTTACCATGACTATTGCTCAGGCGATTGAAGAGTCTTCCGCCTTAAAGTTTAGTTACCAAACCGAACCGGATATTAAAAAAGTGCTTGATATTGCCAGAAAAATAGAGGGTTTACCTCGTCACGTCTCCGTTCATGCGGCCGGCGTTGTCATCTCTGATAAAAGCTTGACTGAATATCTACCTCTTCAGAAGGATCCGAAAGAGGATAAGATAATCACCCAATTTGATATGTATTGTCTCGATCTTAACGCCGTTTCAAATAATATGGCCTTAGGACTCTTAAAGGTAGATTTCCTTGGGTTAAGGAACTTAACCATAATTGAGGAGTCGTTGAAATATGTGTCTAAGTCTATTGGAAAAAAAATAGATATTCATAAAATTCCTCTTGATGATAAGAAAACGTTTGAATTAATCTCCGAAGGCAAAAATATTGGCGTTTTTCAGCTCGAGTCTTCCGGCATGAGACATTTAGCTAGAGAGTTAAAGCCGACAAAGATGAGTGACATATCAGCTATGGTTGCCCTATATCGACCCGGACCGATGGATCTGATACCCGCCTTTCTTGAAGGTAAAAAAAAGCCTTCTAACGTTCATTATTTACATCCTAATTTAAAACCTATTCTTGAAGAAACTTACGGCGTTTTGGTTTATCAAGAACAGGTGATGGAAATTGCCAACAAATTGGCTGGTTATACCATGAGTGAGGCTGATAACTTAAGGATGGCAATGGGTAAGAAAAAAAAAGAGTTAATGGAAAAAGAAAAAAACAAGTTTTTTTCAGGTTGTTTAAAAAAAGGTTATAGCAAAAGATTAGCAGAAAAAGTATTTAATTTTATCGAAAAGTTTGCCAGTTATGGATTTAATAAACCGCACTCTGCCTCGTACGCGTTGATCGCTTATTGGACAGCTTATATCAAAGCCAATTACCCGGTTGAGTTTATGACGGCGCTGCTTTCGGCTGAGTTAAATGGAATAGCCGGTCCCCAAAGAGAAATAAAGATGTCCCAGGCGATTGAGGAATGTCGACGAATGGAGATACCGGTGTTTCCGCCGGATATCAATAAATCAGAAGATGATTTTGTTATCGAAGGCGGAGGAATTAGATTTGGACTAACTGCCATCAAAAATGTCGGTCGAGCGGCAATTGAAACGATTGTCCAGGCAAGAAAAAAAGGCCCATTTAGTAGCTTGAAGAACTTTCTTTATCGAGTTGAACTTCAAAAAGTTAACAAAAAAACGGTTGAAAGTTTAATAAAAGCTGATGCCATGTCAGTGTTTGGCAATCGGGCTACATTACTCTCCAATTATCCGAAAGTCGTTAAGGAAATTTATCAACTAAAGTCTACTCATCAAAAAGGACAGTTTAGTTTATTTTCAGAACAGACTAGCAAACCAGCCGATTTAAAGGATAATTTCGACCAACTACCTGAGTTTGATGAGGATCAGCTTTTTACCATGGAAAAAGAAATCATCGGTTTTTCAATCACTAAAAATCCGTTAGCCAAGTATAAAAAAATTATTGATTCCAAAACCAGCAAGAAAATTGGTGAACTGAATCAGGCAGATATTGGGAAAGATTTGATTTTAGCAGGGATTATCGGTGCGAAAAAAATAATTAAAACCAAAAAGAACAACTCAGAGATGGCTTTTATTAAAGTATTTGACGAAACGGGATCGGTAGAAGTAGTCATCTTTCCCAGGTCATTTATTACCTATAAAGATATATTAAACTTAAACCATGTGATTATTTTTAAAGGTAAGGCGACGGAAAAGATGGGAACGGTTAATATTTTATTGAATGCCGCCAAAAAACTGTAATTACTATTATGAAAAGATATTTAAAGGTTGATGGTAATTTAAACATTCGATCGAGTAGTGCTCCTGTAAAAAAAATGATAAAAAAAAATCCCCTTGTAAACAATTTTAATATCGGCTATTATATTATCACTCCACTCTTGGTCGGAGTTTTTTTAGGTTTAGTGATTGATCATTGGTTAAAAACTAAGACCTTGTTTACTTTGGTTTTTATAGGTTTTGGAACTTTAGGTAGTTTTTATAATATATATAGGATATATAAAAATGGATAAACCGCATATAAGTTTTAAACCTCAACAAATTTTCAATATTTTTGGCCTTTCTGTCACCAACTCACTTCTAGCTAGCTTAATTGTCCTCGTCCTCTTTATATTAGCCGCTTGGCATTATCGCAATGAAAAAGATAAAAAGGCTGCTAAAAAATCATCTTTATATTATTTTATAAATTTTTTGCTTAGTGCCCTTTACCAATTTTTTAAAAGTGTTTTAGGAGATAAGATTGACAACTATTTTCCTTTAGTAGCATGCTTTTTTCTATTTATTATTCTACAAAACTGGTTTGGTTTGATTCCCGGTGTGGGCAGTCTGATGTTGCAAGAAAAAACCCAAGAAGGTTTGCATTACGTGCCGATACTCAGGGCTGGAACGGCCGATCTAAACACCACTTTAGTTTTGGCGATTGTATCGGTTTTATTAACCAATTATTATAGCATCAGAGTTCTCGGTTTTAAGAAATATGTCGCCCGCTTCTATCGTTTAAAAGATCCCGTTTCTTTTTTTGTCGGCACTCTAGAGATTGTTTCGGAAATCTCAAAAGTAATCTCTTTCAGTTTCCGGTTATTTGGCAATATCTTTGCCGGAGAGGTTCTTCTTGCGGTTATCGCGTTCCTAATCCCAATATTGGCGGCCTTCCCATTTCTTCTTTTGGAGATTTTCGTTGGTTTTATTCAAGCGGTGGTTTTTTCGGCTTTGACAGCCGTTTTTATAAATTCAGCATTACAAGAACATCATTAACAATTTTCAATTTTCAATAACAATAACTATTTTTGATGAAAGGAGGTGCGAATAATGTTACCAGAAGCAGCAAAATTAATTGGCGCCGCATTAGCAATAGGACTAGGAGCTTTAGGACCGGGTATTGGTATCGGCATTATCGGTGGTAAGGCCGTCGAGGCACTAGGAAGAAATCCTGAAGCGGAAAACTCGATTAGAACTTCGATGATTTTGGCGATTGCCTTTGCCGAAGCCGTCTCGATTTATGCATTAGTAGTTTCGCTGATATTAAAATTTACATAATATGGAAAAATTAGGAGTTGATATAAAACTCTTGATTGCGCAAATAACCAACTTTATTTTATTTTTTATTGTTTTTAAGAAACTGGTTTCAAAACCTTTTAAAAATTTTTTAGATGATGAACGCAAAAAAGAAGAGTTAAAAGAAAAACTTGATAGCGCTATCAAAGAGTTTGAAGTAAAAAAACAATCCGACGAAAAGAACTTCAAGGAGAAGTTTGAAAAAGAGAAGCAGAAGATTATTAAGGAAACGAGAGAAGAGGCTGAGAAGAAGAGAACCGAAATGTTAAATGAAACAGAAGAAGAGATCGGTCGTTTGAAAACAAAGACAAAAGAAGAGCTGGAAAAAAGCCGCCAGATAATGGAAAAGCAACTTAAGAAAGATATTGTTACCTTAGGTATTGAGATTGTCAGGACGGGTTTTAAAAATTATCTTACTCCCCAGACAATGAAAGAATTAACGGCGACGATGATCAAAAACGCAGTAAAGGAAAATTAATTAAAGAGAATAATTTCTATGGAAAAGACAATCATATATTCAGCTTATAAATTGGATCAAAGCGAGGTTGATTTGTTAACGAGAAAATTCCCGTTCATTGATCAATCGAATCTTGAAAACGTTATTGACAAAACGTTGATTGCCGGCGTGGTTATATACCATCATAGTCAGATTATTGATCTATCGTTGAAAGGTAGACTAAATAATTTAGAAAAAAAACTGTATGAAATCGATAGATGATTATTTAAAAAAAATAAAAACAGGGATTGTACCAGATAAATTCAAATTCCGAATAACCGAGGTTGGCTCTGTCGTTGAGATAAAGGACGGCGTGGCTATTCTTGATGGGATGGATAATGTTTCCTTTGGTGAGTTAGTCGAGTTTGAAAATGGGATTAAGGGTATGGTGATAGATATTGGCATTGATAAAGTCGGTATCATTATTTTAGGAGATTATTTAAAACTGGGGTCAGGTGACAAGGCTTATCTTACCGGTCTGCAGGCCTCTATTCCCGTCACGGATGATTTGTTGGGTAGAGTGCTTGATCCGATCGGCCAACCGCTTGACGGTTTAAATTCACCTAGTGAAAGAATGCGAAATCCATTAGAAAAAATTGCCCCAGGAGTTGTCTATCGCCAACCGGTTAGTGTACCGCTTCAGACAGGTATTAAAGCCATTGATGCTTTGATTCCTATCGGGCGCGGTCAACGTGAATTAATCATTGGTGATCGGGGGACCGGGAAAACAACTATTGCCGTAGATAGTATTATCAATCAAAAAGGTCAAAACGTAGTTTGTATTTACTGTGCCATCGGTCAAAAAGAGTCAAAAGTGGCAGCTGTTGTTGATCTTTTAAAACGCTACAGTGTCTTAGATTATAGTGTAATTCTGTCCGCTTCGGCGGCTACACCGGTCTCTCAACAATATTTAGCACCTTATTCTGCCTGTGCCATTGGAGAATATTTTATGGATAAAGGAAAAGATGTTTTAATTGTTTATGATGATCTAACGAAGCATGCCTGGGCTTACCGACAGCTTTCTTTAGTTTTACGCAGACCGGCGGGACGGGAAGCTTATCCAGGCGATATTTTTTATCTTCACTCAAGATTATTGGAAAGAGCCTGCTGTCTTTCCAAGAAATACGGTGGAGGAACGATGACGGCTTTACCGATCGTCGAAACTCTTGAAGGCGACGTTTCCGCTTATATACCCACAAATATAATTTCTATTACTGATGGCCAAATTTTCTTGGAGACTGATTTGTTTAATTCCGGAGTTAGACCGGCGATAAACATCGGTATCTCCGTTTCCCGCGTCGGGGGTAAAGCTCAAGTTAAAGCAATGAAACAAGTAGCCAGCAAGCTGAAACTTGACTTGGCCCAGTATCGAGAGATGGCTGCCTTTTCTCAGTTTGAATCGGATCTCGACGAGGAAACTAAAAAATTTTTAAATCGTGGTTCGAAAATTACTCAAATTTTGAAGCAAAATAAACATCAGCTTCTAAGTTTAAGCAAGCAGGTTTCTATCATCTGGGCGGGGACTAAAGGTTATTTAGACGAGCTGCCTTTAGATAAGGTTACTCAATTTGAAGATCGGTTTATGGAAGTTCTTTCAACTAAAAAAAATGAACATTTGAAACGAATCGAGGAACAGAAAGCAATTAACACCAGCGATGAAAAAGATTTACTTTTGGTAGTTAAAGAGATACTGAAGGAGTTTATTAATTCCGATAATAATAAAAAATAATCTCATGAATATAAGACAGGTACGAAAAAAAATAAAAACGGTTACTAATATTAAAAAAATTACCCGGGCAATGGAGTTAGTTTCGGCGGTTAAAATGAAGAAAAGTCAGCTGGCGGCGATTCAAAGTCAACCATATCAGGAGACATTACAAATGGTGATAAAAAAAATTACGCTCATAATTGATTCCTCAGTCTCTTTATTGCTAAAAGGTAATGACTCTCAGCGTCATTTAATTATTTTAATATCAACGAACAAGGGTCTTTGTGGTTCGTTTAATTTTAATTTATTTAAATTTTGTTTACAAACTTTTAAAAAGCGAGAAAATGACTTCATCGTTATCGGTAAACTGGGGTCTTTTTTTATTAATAGACTAGGTTCTAAAATTCTCGCCGATTACTCGGTCAACAAACCTGAAACGATAGTGACGGCCGTTTTTAATCTGGCTGTTTCTAAGTTTTTGTTAGGCGAGTATAGTCAGATTGCGATAACTTATAATAAATTTATCTCGTCGGTTAGATATCAGCCGGTGACAGAAATTTTATTGCCAATTCAATTAAAAACAGAGATGGTTGATTCGCCAGTTAAGGAGTTAGAGGAAAGTTATTTAATCGAACCAAAGCCGGAATTGATTATCGACAGTCTTTTGCAAAACTATATTGAACAGAAGATAAGAGCGGCAATTATGAGCAATGAGGCGGGTGAACATTCGGCCAGAATGTTAGCGATGAAGAACGCCACGGATAACGCCTCGCAACTCATTTACGATCTTACTATGACAAGAAACAAGCTTCGACAAGAAAAAATTACGTATGAACTTTTAGATATGATTACAGCCAAGGAATCGGTCGAGAATTAAATATTTAAAATTTTAAATTTCAAATTTATAAAGTATGGATCAAGGAAAAATTCTATCAATTAAAGGAGTGGTTATCGACGTTCTCTTTTCGGAAAATAAAACGCCTAAGATATATGATGCTTTGATTGTAGTGAACAATAAAGAAAAAATTATTTTAGAAGTAGAGGCAATCGTCCGCCCTGGAGTGGTGAGGACCGTAGCCTTAGGCAACATTTATGGCTTGAGACGCAACCTACCCGTGTTTAACACCGGCCAACCTGTCATTGTTCCCACTGGTGAGGCGCTTCTTGGACGAATTATTAACGTTATTGGTGAACCTATTGATGAAAAGGGAGAAGTTAAATCTAAAACAAAGTCCACGATACATAAGCAACCACCTTTATTGGTAGATCAATCAGTCACCGACGAAGTTTTTGAAACAGGTATTAAGGTTATTGATTTAATCTCTCCTTTTATTAAGGGGGGTAAGGTAGCTGTGTTCGGTGGAGCCGGTGTAGGAAAAACCGTCCTTATTCAGGAAATGATTCATAATGTCGCCGTCGCTCATAAAGGAGTTTCCATTTTCACCGGCGTCGGTGAACGAAGCCGTGAGGGGAATGATCTTTGGTTGGAGATGCAAGAAACCAAGGTAATTGACAAAACCGCCCTTGTTTTTGGTCAGATGAACGAACCGCCGGGTAACCGTCTGCGAGTCGCACTAACAGGGGTTACTTTAGCTGAATACTTTCGTGATGAAAAAGGGATGAACTGTTTGCTTTTTATTGACAATATTTTCCGTTTTGCCCAGGCGGGTTCGGAGGTTTCAGCTCTTTTAGGAAGAATTCCTTCAGCTGTGGGTTACCAACCGACGCTGGCTTCAGAAATGGCGGCTTTACAGGAACGGATTACTTCAACAAATAAAGGTTCAATTACTTCGATCCAAGCCGTTTACGTTCCTGCCGATGACTATACCGATCCGGCTCCGGTGACGACCTTTGCCCATCTTGATGGTTCTTTAAATCTTGAGCGGTCATTATCCGAACAGGGTCTTTTTCCGGCGATTGATCCTTTGTCGTCTACCTCACGTGCACTTGACCCTGACATTGTTGGAATTGAGCATTACAACGTCGCTCGCGAAGTTATACGCCTCTTACAAAGATATAAAGATCTGCAAGACATTATTGCTATTCTTGGGCTGGAAGAGTTGTCCGACGAAGACAAGCTGACCGTCAACCGGGCCAGGAAAATACAAAAATTCCTTACTCAGCCGATGTTTGTCGCCGAACCTTTTACCGGTAGGTCGGGTAAATATGTTTCGATCGCCGAATCGGTACGTGGATTTAAGGAAATACTTGATGGAAAACACGACGATAAGCCAGAAAATAGTTTTTATATGATTGGCGGGATTGATGAAGTAAAGTAAAACGGTTAAACGGCTAAAAGGTTTAATTGTTTATTATTTAATTGTTTGATTTTAGTACATGGATATTTTGAAGCTTAAGATAATAACACCAAAAAAAATTGCCTTGGAAGAAGATGTTATCTCAGTAACAGCTCCTTCGAGTGAGGGTGAAATTACCATACTTCCTAAACATATGAATCTTTTTGCTTTATTAGACGAGGGAATTGTTAAGATCGTAAAAAAGACAGGTGAAGATTTTTTAGCAATCGGTGGTGGTTATTTACAAACCGATGGTGATGAAGTAAATGTTTTAGTTTCTCGGGCTTACGGGCAGACTGATATTGATATCGATTTGACCAATAAAGCCGTCGAAGAAGCAAAGAAAATTATCAGTCAAACTAAGGATATTAGCCAACGGGCTCAGGCCAACGTACTGCTCCGGCGATCGATGCTGAATATTAAGCTTCTCAAAAAAAGAAAAAGATCCTTATAATCTAATATATGGCTTTAATTATCGTTGAGTCACCTACCAAAGCACGAACATTTAATCGAATCCTAAAAGGAAGGGACTACTTTGTTTTTGCCAGTTTTGGCCATATTCGTGACTTACCATCGAATAAACTGTCGATTAATTATAAAAATCAATTTCAACCTGATTATCAGATTATTCCAAATAAAAGAAAGGTTGTTAATGAATTGCGGCGTCTTGCCAAGTCAAACACCGAAATAATTTTAGCAACCGATCTTGATCGTGAAGGGGAATCGATCGCTTATCACGCTGCTTATGTTATGGGTTTTATTAAGGAAAATTGGCCTGAGTTCAATATAAAACGATCTATAAAAGACAAATTAAAAAGAATTGTTTTCCACGAAATTACCGCTAAAGCCCTTGAAGAGGCGCTTAAGAATCCTCAGGAACTGCGGACAAACCTGGTTAAAGCACAACAGTCACGCCGTATTTTAGATAGAATCGTTGGTTATGAACTATCGCCTTTACTTTGGAAAACCATGGGAAAAAATTGGTTGTCTGCCGGCCGGGTTCAGACTGTCGCTTTAAGACTGGTGGTTGAACGGGAAAAAGAAATTAGAAAATTTAAATTAGAAGATTACTTTCAAATCTATGGCGAATTTTCCCAGATTGCTCCTTTTAAAGCAAAACTTATTTCCAAAGAAGGAGTCGTTTTTGAAGAAAAAATAACCACGCAACTTTTTACCGGTATTTATACTTACTCTAAAACGTCAATCAATCAAAAAAACATTGAGGAAATCAAATCCGATTTAGGAAACGACCATTTTCACGTTTTTTCGATAGATGAGTCAAAAGAAAAACGATATCCTCCACCTCCATTAACCACGTCTTTGCTGCAACAGAACGCTTTTTATAAATGTGGGTTTTCTTCGAAGATGACCATGAGACTGGCTCAAGATTTATATGAGAGAGGATTGATCACTTATCATCGGACAGATTCGTTTAATCTTTCCACTAATTTTGTTTTTAAAGCTCAAGACTATATAAAAAAGGAGTTTGGTAATCAATATGCTCTAGAAAAACCACGTGGCTACAAAACTAAATCAAAGATGGCTCAAGAGGCTCATGAAGCGATCAGACCAACCAAGTTTGAAAAAGAAATAAACAGTACTGGTTTGACAATTAATCATAAGAGGCTATATAACATTATCTTCAACCGGGCGATTGCCAGTCAGATGAAAGAGGCCGAGATAAATTTAATCAAAATACAAATTTTATCTGATAAAAAATATTTATTGATAACGTTGATAGAACAGGTTGTTTTTGATGGTTTTTTCCGCCTATTAAATCCTAAATTTGCTAAGGAAAACAAAATTAAACCCAATATAAAAGTTAACGATAGTTTGGATTTAAAGACACTGACACCAGAGTTACTGACGACTAAACCTCCACCGAGATTTAATGAAGCTTCACTTATTAGGATTTTAGAAGAAAAAGGTATTGGTCGTCCTTCAACATATGCGGCGATAATTTCCTTAATCCAACTGAAGAACTATACAGAAAAAGATGGTCGATATTTTGTTCCCACCAAGCTTGGAGAAGCTGTTTGCGATTTTCTTGCTGAATCTTTTCCAGAGATCTTCAACCTCGATTTTACAGCGTCGATGGAAGATGATTTGGATAAGGTTGCCGGAGGGGAGAAAAATTTTATCGATCTATTAAATATTTTTTACGAACCGTTTAAAAAACGGTTGGTGGAGAAAAAAGACCAAAAAATTACTATTGATGTTCAAGACGAATTGGATGAAGTTTGTCCTCAATGTAAATCAGCGTTAGTAATAAGATACTCTCGTTTTGGAAAATTTATCGCCTGTTCTAGCTACCCAAAATGCAAATATACAAAATCATTTTTAAAGACTGTAAAAGGAAAAATGTGTCCTAAATGCGCTGGGGAAATTGTGATAAGATATAGCAAAAATAGGAAAAGGTTTTACGGTTGTTCAAATTATCCGAAGTGCAAGTATTCGACTTGGAAACTATAACAAATTTAAAATTCAAAATGCAAAGTTCAAAATTATCTGTTCGACAAGCTCAAGATCCTGAGTTTATCGAAGGACAATTCAAAATTCAAAATTTAAAATTTTAAACTGTAACTTTTAATTTTTAACTTTGAACTTTTAACTATATGAAATACATATTCGTTTCCGGTGGTGTCATTTCCGGCATCGGTAAAGGCACGACGGTTGCCTCAATATGTTTGCTCCTAAAATCGGCCGGCTTTCGGGTGACACCAATTAAGTTTGAAAACTACCTTAATATTGATGCTGGCACTATCAATCCGATTGAACACGGCGATCCGTTTCTTTGCAATGACGGTACCGAGGCGGATATGGACATCGGCACTTACGAGAAATTCCTTGATGAAGATATGGGCAGCGACAACTTTGTTACCATGGGTAAAATTTACCAAACGGTTATTGAAAAGGAGAGGCGTTTTGAATACATGGGAGAAGACGTGGAAGCTATTCCTTATATCACTGATGAAATCATTAGTCGAATTCAAAACCTTGCTCATAAAAAAAATGCTCAGATTGTTGTTATAGAGTTAGGTGGAACGGCGGGTGAGTATCAAAATATATTTTATTATGAGGCATCAAGAATTTTGACTCTTAAATATCCGGGTGATGTTATCCATATTCATGTTAGCTATGTACCGATACCACCACACCTAGGTGAACCGAAAACCAAACCAACACAGCTTTCGGTAAGAACATTAAATTCAATGGGGATACAGCCTGATTTTATCGTCGCCAGATCTGAGAAAAAACTGGACAAGAGAAGAATGGACCGATTTGCCCTCTTTTGTAACATGCACCCCGAGGATATTATCACTAATCCTAATCTTTCTACTGCCTATGAAATTCCCCTTGTTTTCTCCGAACAGAACTTTGAACAAAAAATCCTAAAAAAACTGCGGTTGAACCAAAAAAAAGCTGATCTAAACGATTGGAAAAAGCTTATAGATAAAATCAAGAAACGTAAATCAAAGACAATCAAAATCGCCATTGTCGGGAAGTACTTTGGAACTGGTGACTATCAGTTACGGGATTCATATGCAGCTCTCTTTGACGCCATTGATCATGCCGCTATTCAACTTGGAGTCAATGTCAAAACTACTTGGATTGACGCCGAAACAGTTGAAAAGACTTCAGCGGGGATTATCAACGAGGTTGATGGAATAATTGTTCCCATCGGTTGGGGTTCAAGAGGCGCCGAGGGAATGATCAAAGCCGCTAGCTATGCCCGAATAAACAAAATTCCATACTTAGGGCTCTGTTATGGAATGCAGTTAGCTGCGGTTGCCTTCGCCAGAGATGTCTTAGGACTTAAAGATGCCAATACAACTGAAAACGATCCAAAGACTAAACATCCGATTATCCATCTTATTCCTGCTCAAAAAAAATTTATGGAAAGACGGTCCTACGGAGGGACGATGCGTCTGGGATCATGGCAAGCGCTATTAGTGAAAGACAGTCTTGCTTATAAAATATATAATCGTTTTAATCAATTTATTAATAAGAAAGCAGCCATAATTTCGGAAAGACATCGCCACCGTTGGGAGTTTAACAATAAATACTCACAGTTGTTTGAAAAAAATGGCTTCACTATCTGTGCACGGTCGGTTTTAGAAAATTTGGCCGAGATGCTGGAGTTATCTCAAGACCAACATCCGTTTTACCTGGGAACTCAAGGTCACCCTGAGTATAAGAGTCGACCACTTAAACCCCATCCTATTTTTGTAGCCTTTATTGAAGCTTGTAAAAAATAAGCACGAGTGATAAAATGAAACTGTTTAATATTTAATTCATGGCAAACTCATTCCAATATCAAGATAAAACTTTTGTCGTTGGGGATACAATTGCCTTAACTTATAAACTTAAGGAGGGGGACAAAGAAAGACTGCAGATATTTAAGGGTATCCTTATAAAACTAAAAGGAAGTACGCCCGAGACGAAGATGATCACCGTCAGAAAAACCAGCCGCTCCGGTATCGGTGTTGAAAGAGTTATCCCGTTGTTTTCTCCTTTTCTTTCCGAAATAAAATTGGTAAAAAAAGGTAATAATCGTAAAGCAAAAATATACTATATACGCAATCTTTCTGGTCAGCAGTTAATACAAAAACTTTATCGGAAAAAATAATCTTGTTACCGGTAAAATCGGTGAAAATCTGTCTGCATCTTATTTAATTGATCATGGCTTTGAGATTATTAATCGTAACTTTTACAGTCGCTGGGGAGAGATAGATCTGATTGCTAAAAAAGACAATAAAGTTTACTTTTTTGAGGTGAAGACTCGTATTGGAACAGATAAAGGACAACCCTATGAGGCGGTAAATTATTATAAACTTATAGGATTGAAACGGGCCATTAACTATTATCTTTTGAAAAATAAGCTAAATGACTGTAAGTTATCATTAGAGATTATCTCGGTTGAATTAAACTCCGACAAAAGTTTAAAAAAGTTAAAAATTTATCAAGGTCCAGAAATGAGGTGAAAAATATGATTAACCTGGTTAATAACGTTTTAATTAATTTTTGGCACAAATTCAGCAACTACCTTCCGGATTTTTTTGGCGGAGTACTTATTTTAATCATCGGTTTAGTAGCGGCCAGTATTTTGAAGCGCTTTTTGCTGACTATCCTGCGATTTCTTAAAATTGAAAGGATTTTAGAAAAGACCAAGCTGTTGGCTAAAGGAGAGGTAAAAATCTGGGAGGAGGTTTTGACAGAAATCCTTAGGTGGACTGTCGTTATTCTTTTTTTGATTCCCACCTTAGAAGTCTGGGGATTATCAAGAGCCACCGCCGTCCTGAACCAGTTTCTGTTTTACCTACCGAACGTCATCGTAGCAGTTATTATTGCTTTCATCGGACTATTAGCTTCAAATCTGGTGGCTGATTTAGTTAAACATAGTATAAAGACTATCGGCTCCAGTTCAGCAAACACATTGTCGGTACTTGCGAAAGGAGTAATCGTTTTTTTTACGATTCTTATCGTTCTTAGTCAGTTAGGCGTGGCCCAAGATTTGATAAGAATTCTTTTCACCGGCATTATTGCTATGCTAGCTATCGCTGGTGGTCTAGCATTCGGTCTTGGTGGTAAAGATATCGCCAAAGATTATCTCGAAGAGTTGAGGAAAAGAATTAAGTAAGATATAATTAAAAACTAATTAATCTAATTACTCTGATTGACCTAATTGATCTAATAAAATCCCAAAATCCAGTAATATTAGAAATTAAAAATTTTCGCAGGTCCCGTCGTCTAGCGGCCTAGGACATCTGGTTTTCAGCCAGAGAATCAGGGGTTCGAATCCCCTCGGGATCACCACGCTGAGCGTGGTGATAGCCCGCTCAGCGTCCTCACCTCGTTTGTTTGTTATAAAATAGTCCGCTTAGGGGACTCAGCATTGTCTTATATATCAATTAAGTTATACTATTAACTAACCCAAAACACTACTTTTGTAGACTATAGTACATTGACAAAAAAATTAATCTATTGATAATTGAATAATGTTTTATGTTTATATATTTTTCTCTGAACGAGATAAACTACTTTATACGGGTTATACAGATGATCTAAATCTCGTTACATGGCTCACATTGGTGGTTTTGTAAAAGCGACGAAATATCGAAGGCCTTTAAAACTTATTTATTATGAAGTCTACATTAATGAATTAGACGCAAGACGTAGAGAATTATATCTTAAGGGCGGAAATGGAAAAATATTACTTAGGTAACTATTGATTTTTATCCTATTATTAACGTCTAGTTGAAGAAGGAAGGGGAGATGTTTCTCTTTTTCCTTGTCCGTATAATAACCAAGCATTAACAACTTCTTCACGGGTTCCAAAATCACCTGGTCCCCTCTCTGAAACAATGAACGCAGGTCGTTCCCCTCAGGGATATATATTTATACATCCCATAGCCAGCAATGCGATGCCCATGAGATCAGTAGTTACAGATGACATAAATTCTCAACTTAAACTTATAGGAATTATTGCCTACAATAATCAATTATTAAAGTCAAATTCTATAATTTTTTATTTATGCTATAATGTTTCATAGGTTTTGTTATGAATAAAAATCTTGTTCTTACTAAAAAGGATGTTCTTGAATTTCTTACCTGCCATAAGTTAATGACATTGGCTACATATGGCGATCATCCATGGATTGCCAGTGTTTTTTATTCCTTTGATAACGATCTTAATTTATACTTTATAAGTAGTCCGGCCACGATTCACGGTCAACAGATGAAAAAAAATAATCAAGTGGCGGTGGCCATAGCGGATTCTCATCAGAAACCTTCTGATGTAAAAAGAGGGCTACAGATCTTTGGCTATGTAGAAAGAGTTTCAGAAGCTTATAAAATTCGTTATGCCTTACGGCATTGGAAAAATTTTCTTAATCTCAAACGGCCAGAGATCAGCCTGGAAAATATGAAGAAGGGACTTTATAAAGGAAGAGTATATAAACTCACTCCCAAAAAAATCAAACTTTTTGATCAGGAAAAATTCAATGTGCCAGACGGCGAAGAACCAATATTAGAGCTCTAAAAAATTTTGATAGTGCCAGATTGAAACAGAGAAATTGTCGGACAATTACTTACACAATATTTTGATTTACTTGTTCAATCAGGAAAAAAAATTGGAACGTGTTGGAGTTTTATGCGTAAAAATATTGTATAATTCTTCGATGGTAAGCAATCTCGTTGATGTAATCACTAAAACAATTATTCAGGTAATAAACTCTTCCGGATACCTCGGTGTTTTTCTGTTGATGGCGGCCGAATCGGCCCTGATTCCTATTCCTTCCGAAATAACCATGACTTTTGCCGGATATTTGGCTTCCTTAGGTCGATTTAATCTCTGGCTCATTATCATTTGTGGTGCTTTGGCCAATCTTTTTGGATCAATTTTAACCTATTGGTTTGGTTACTGGGGAGAGGAAACGGTCATCAGGGATTTGATTCGAAAATATGGCAAATTTTTATTGATCACTGTCCACGAATATGATCGAGCTGAAAAGTGGTTTCGAAAATATGGCGAGAAAATTACCTTTTTCTCAAGGATTTTACCGATTGTTCGTACATTCATTTCTTTACCGGCGGGGATTGCCGAAATGAACTTTTGGAAATTTTCTCTCTTTACCTTTCTTGGTTCACTGATCTGGTCAGCCGTTTTAACATATTTAGGTTTTATTTTGGGTAGGAACTGGAGTTCACTCCATGTTTATTATCAAAAATTTGAGTTTTTAATTGTTGGAATAATATTATTCTTGGTAATTTACTACGTGGTTCACAAAATAAAAAAATTACGCATGTCGAAGCATCCCAAGTCGCACAAAACGTATTAGCTTACTTTTACCCATGAACCAGCCCCGACGTAACGTCGGGACGGTTCAGCCCATGAACCACTCCGTCTTTGGCGGAGGGTTCAGGATAAAAGTCCTGTAGCGAACTTGTTCTGCTACAGGAGGTTTCGCACTCCGAAACCGTGTTGGTGCTGAAGTCCCGAGCGCCACAGTGGGATGCCCCACATGGTGTCCCATAAGCTCGGGGAGTGCTTCACAAAGCATTAATCCTCCTTGCATAGTGAATTATCTTGCAAAAAATGGTAAACTAATAGGTTAAATTTATGTTCAAACTTAAGGCTGATTTTAAGCCAACCGCTGATCAACCGCAGGCGATAGAAAAACTCGTGCACGGGGTTAAAAATGGCCTAAAAAATCAGGTTTTGTTAGGTGTCACCGGCTCCGGTAAAACCTTTACCATGGCTAATGTTATCGATGAACTGCAGATGCCTGCTTTAGTAATTTCTCATAACAAGACATTGGCCGGGCAGCTTTTTCAGGAAATGAGACAGTTTTTCCCAGAAAATGCTGTTTCCTATTTTGTATCTTATTATGATTATTATCAGCCAGAAGCTTATATGCCTCAAACTGATACTTACATTGAGAAAGAAGCTCAAATTAACGACTTAATCGATAAATTAAGGCTACAGGCAACCACGAATATATTAACTCGCAATGATGTTATTGTCGTTGCTTCAGTTTCCTGCATCTATAACATCGGTTCGCCTATTGAATATGGTAATTTTATCTTAAAACTAACCGAAGGAAGTGATTTTATATTAGACGAAATTGCTAGAAGATTAGCCGAACTACAGTACGAAAGATCAGAGTTTGACTTCAAAAGAGGAACGTTTCGTGTTAGAAATAATTATTTAGATATCTATCCAGCATACGAAGATTTTGGTTATAGAGTTTATCACAATAATAATATCAGTAAAATCGTTAGATTTAATCCATTAACAGGTATTGAGATTAAATCTAAAATCCAAAATCCAAAATCCAAAACAAATCCAAAATCCAAAATTGAAAATTTAATAATATACCCGGCTAAACATTATATGACTGATTCAAGAGTATTTAAGCAAGCAGAACCACAGATAAGAAATGATCTTCAAAAAGAAGCAGCCTTTTTTAAAAAGGAAAAGATGATTGTTGAGGCCGAAAGACTGACAAGAAGGGTTAATTATGACCTTGAAATGATCAAAGAAGTCGGCTATGTCAACGGTATTGAAAATTACTCCCGTTACTTTGATGGGAGAGCACCAGGCGACGCCCCCTACACTTTACTTGATTATTTCAAGCAGACTTATGGCAATGATTTTTTGGTATTTATTGATGAATCGCATATGACTATTCCTCAAATTCAAGGAATGTTTAACGGTGATTACTCCAGAAAAAAGATTCTTACTAGTTTCGGATTTCGTTTAAAAGCAGCCTTTGACAATCGACCATTAAAATTTGATGAGTTTTATAAGATACCACCATATATTATTTACTCCTCAGCTACTCCAAGTGAATGGGAAATAAAAATATCAAATATTAAATCTCAAATATTAAATAAACAAAATAATAATAATATTAGGAAAATTTATAAACAAACTTCGGCGGTCAGTGAACAATTGATAAGGCCGACCGGAATTCCAGATCCAAAAATAAAAATCAGACAGGCCAAAAATGAGATCAAAGACCTCATGGTTGAAATAGTAAAACAGGTCAAATTAAAACGTAAAGTATTGGTGACAACACTGACGAAAAGAATTGCCGAAGATTTAACCAATTTTCTAAAAGAAAAGAAAATAAGGACCGAGTATCTTCACTCTGACATCGAGACGCTGGAGAGGTCGAATATTTTAGACAATCTGAGAAAAAATAAATATGACGTTTTAGTAGGGATTAATTTATTGCGTGAAGGATTAGATTTGCCTGAAGTGGCTCTAGTGGCGATTCTCGATGCCGATAAAGAGGGTTTTTTACGCTCAAAAACTGCCTTGATCCAAACCATGGGTCGGGCGGCGAGAAATGTTGACGGACTTGTAATAATCTATGCGGATATTCTTACTAAATCGATACGTGCCGCGGTTAATGAAATCGAGAGAAGAAGAAAATACCAGCTCGAATACAATAAAAAACATAAAATAAACCCGAAAACCATATATAAACCAATTAGGGAAAAAATTATAGAACAGGCGGAAGATCAGTTGATTTATGAACACAGATCAACAGTTTATAATCAGGAAATTCTGAGCAATATTAAAACTGAATCTTTAACTCCATATGATAAGAATAAGTTAATCAAAAGGCTAGAAAGAGAGATGAAGAGACAGGCAACCGAACTTAACTTTGAGTTGGCAATTAAAATTAGAGATAAAGTTAAGGAATTAAAAAATTAACCTATGGATTATATCAAAATTAGAGGAGCACGGCAACATAACCTTAAGAATATTAATTTAGATATTCCTAAAAATAAACTGGTTGTAATCACCGGTATCTCAGGATCGGGCAAATCATCTTTAGCCTTTGACACTATTTATGCGGAGGGTCAACGTCGGTATGTCGAATCTTTATCGGCCTATGCCCGGCAATTTTTAGGAATAATGGACAAACCTGACGTTGATTTAATCGAAGGTTTGTCGCCCTCGATCTCAATTGACCAAAAGATGGCTTCCCATAACCCTCGTTCAACCGTGGGAACAATCACTGAAATTTATGATTATCTACGATTATTATTTGCTCGTATTGGTCATCCACATTGCTCACACTGCGGCCGTGAGATCTCTAGATTGACAGTTGATGAAATCACTGACCGCCTGGTATTGCAAATTGAAAAGGAAGTTGGTCGAGACAAAGTTATCCCTCATAAATTTTATGTTTATTCGCCAGTTGTCAGAGACAAAAAAGGTGAGTTTAAATCTTTATTTGAAAATCTTAAATCAAAAGGTTTTTCCCAGGTAAAAGTTGACAATAATATCTACAATCTTGATCAAGAAATAGATTTAATTAAAACTAATAAACATTCGGTCTACGTTTTAGTTAAGTACTTAAGCGAAACATATAAAAATTTTAAAAAGGAAGATTATCGAAAAGCTTTAGGTCTCGAGTTAAAATCAATTGTTGAGCAATGCTTAGCGCTGTCCGATGGGTTGCTAATTTTAAACAGCGGAAATAAAGACAGTCTTTATTCGGAAAAATTTTCCTGTCCCAATTGTAATCTTTCTATACCCGAGATCGAACCGCGAATGTTTTCTTTCAATTCACCATTGGGTGCCTGTAAAAAATGTCATGGAATCGGGACTATATTTCAAGTTGATCCAGAACTGATTATCAACAAAAATCTTTCAGTAAATGAAGGAGGAATCCTACCTTTCAATAAATTATTCTTTCATGAAACCTGGTTTATTCGTGTTTTAAAAACAGCGCTGATTGAGGAAGGAATTAATCTCGAAAAACCTCTTGGAGAACTGAATAAAAAACAGTTAGAGATTTTATTACATGGAACCGGAAAAGTTTATCAGGTATTCGGTAAAAATCGTTTCGGAAGACAAACGGTCATTTATGAAAAGTTTAATGGAATAATCGATGAACTGGAACGACGCTATTTTGAAAACCAACAGGGATATCCGGAAATTGATAAATATATACGTGAAGTTGTCTGTCCTTCATGTCACGGTTATAGACTTACCACGGAAATATTATCGATCACAGTCAACGGTCTCAATATCTGGGAAATTTCGCAGTTCTCTGTTGATAAATTACTGATCTATTTTGAAAAGGAGTTCCGGTTACAGCTGAATAGTTATGAAGCTCAGATAAGTAAACCGATCATCAAAGAAATGCTTACAAGATTAATTTTTTTGAAAAATGTTGGTTTGTCTTATTTGTCCATCGATCGAACGGCCAGATCTTTAGCCGGTGGTGAACTGCAACGTATACGTTTAGCTTCACAAATCGGAACAGGATTAACTGGGGTTTTATATGTTTTAGACGAACCATCAATTGGTCTTCACGCCCGCGATGTCAATGCTTTGATAAATACTCTTAAGAAATTAAGAGATCTGGGTAACAGTGTTATAGTGGTTGAACATGATTGGGAAACAATTGAGGCAGCCGATCACTTAATTGAACTTGGGCCAAAAGCAGGTAAAAATGGAGGAGCGATTGTTTATCAAGGAAACGTTAATCAAATGAAAAAAAACTCTAAATCGCTCACCGGTAGCTATCTTTCTGGTCGTCGAACTATTAATTTTAAACCGAGAGCCTTGAATAAAAACCAAGGACGGTTAATATTAACAAACATCGCTGAGAATAATTTAAAAAAAATAAATTTTGATATACCATTAGGAAATTTGGTCGCGGTCACCGGCGTTTCCGGTTCAGGTAAATCATCTTTGGTGGTTGAGACACTTTATCCTGCCTTAAGATATTATTTGGAAGGATATTATCAAAAGCATATCGGCAAGTTTGATCGTTTGGAGGGTTATCAATATCTGGATCGTGTCCTTTTAGTCGATCAGTCACCAATTGGTCGGACACCACGATCAAATGCGGCTACTTATGTCGGTTTTTTCGATCAAATCAGAGATACGTTTGCCGCCACAATTGACGCTCGATCTAAAGGATTTAAGAAAGGACGTTTTTCATTTAATGTTAAAGGAGGGCGTTGCGAAAAATGTCAGGGAGCCGGTGTCATCAAAGTAGAAATGCAATTTCTAGCCGATATTTATGTTACATGTGACGTTTGTCAAGGAAAAAGATACAATCAGGAAACGCTCGGAATCATGTTTAAAAATAAAACAATTTACGACGTATTAAAGTTTACCGTTGACGAAACAATTAACTTTTTTGCTCATGATCAATATATTGTAAAAAAACTTTTACTTTTGCAAGACGTCGGATTGGGATATATTGAACTGGGACAAGGAGCACCGACATTCTCCGGTGGGGAAGCACAAAGGATCAAACTAGCCGCCGAACTTTCGAAAAAAAATACTGGTAGAACTCTCTATATTCTTGATGAACCAACAACCGGTCTCCATTTTTTTGACATTGAAAAACTAATAAACGTTCTTAATCAATTGGTCGATATGGGAAATACGGTTATCATTATTGAACATAATCTCGACGTTATAAAAAACTGTCAGTATATAATTGATTTAGGTCCAGAAGGTGGAGAAAAAGGTGGAAAAATAATGTATCAGGGATTGACGGAGGGAATTATTAAAGAACAAAAATCGTATACAGGAGAATATTTGCAAAAAATTTTAAATAATAAATATTAAATGTTAAATAAATAATAAAATTTAAAATATTAAATATTAAAAATTTGGTATTAATTAATATTCATTATTGGTTATTAAATATTGCCTTAAAAAGTGTGAAAAAGCTTATCATTTTTTTGGTTTTAATAACATTACTTTTAATAAAACCTAATTTTACTAAGGCTGCGGATTTTACCACTGACTATCAAGTTGAATATACACTTCAAAATAATAATCAAACAATTACTTCCGATGTTAAATTTAACATTAAAATCACTCATCAACGATCAGATATTTTTGTAAAAAAATTCTTTTTACAGTTCCCCAAAATTTTTGCTATTAAAAATGTAACCGCAGGTGACGATAAAGGATCAATTAATCCAACCATTAGTCAAGACGAGCAAAATATAAAGATTGAGGTAGAACTTAATGACCCGAATACGGGAAAGGGGAGTGAAAATAATATTTATATAAATTTTAATCAAGAAAATCTTTTTATCGTCAATGGAAGCGTTTGGGAGGTAATTCTACCGACGATTGAAAATCGAAAAGACGGTAAATATTCAATTGTTGTCAATCTTCCTGAAAATACCGACAAGAAAATCTCCATCGCCAAACCGATACCTAATCATATTTCTGGAAGACAGCTTATTTGGAATGATGTTAAGACTAAAACTGTTTATGCCGTTTTTGGCGACAAACAGTTCTATCAAACTAACTTAACTTACAATATCAACAATCCTAAACTGTTTCCTGTTTATTCAGATATAGCCTTGCCACCAGACAGTCTTTATCAACAAGTTTTTTTTGAGAATATAGATCCACAGCCCGATAAAATATATATTGACGATGATGGTAATTATATGGCTCGATATAATCTTTCTCCCATGTCAAAAAAAACAATTAGTTTTAATGGCGTAATCACGGTTTTCTCAAAGCCGCGTTCTGAATTCCAAAAAATAATTAAAGCCCAGGTTGATAAACAAAAGAAATATCTGTTAACGGCGAGAGACTATTGGTATATCGACCAACTTGATAAATTCAGTCAATTGAACTCTGCCTCCGATATTTATTTTTATGTCGTTAATAATCTTAGTTATGACTACTCGAGGCTTTCTTCGGGTTTGGGGAGAATCGGAGCCGATAAAATACTAAAAATGACCAATAAGGCCGTTTGTACAGACTTTACCGATCTATTTGTTGCTTTGGCGAGGGAGAAAGGAATTTATAGTCGAGAAATTGAGGGATATGGTTTCTCATCTGACCCGCTGCTAAGGCCGTTATCATTTCGGACCGACGTTCTTCATTCCTGGCCTGAGTATTTCGATACGAAACAATCACTTTGGGTGTCTCTTGACCCTACCTGGGAAAACACTTCTGGAATCGATTATTTTTCTTCATTTGATTTAAACCATATTGTTTTTGCAATTCACGGAAAAAGTTCTGTTTATCCATATCCAGCCGGTGCTTACAAAACCGAAGAATCTAAAAGTATTCTGATAAATTCGACTGATAAACCACCAAGCATAACAAAAAAATTAATCGTCGATATAACTGGTTTGAAGAAAATAATATACGATAAAATTAATTATGAAATTTTTCTTAACGTTTCGAATCAGGGAAATGTCACCGTTTATAATCAAAAAGTAATGCTTGTGGCCCCGTTTATGTTATTCAAACCGAAGGACATTATTATCGCTCAGATTGCCCCATTAGAAGAACGAAGTTATGAAATTAAATTGAATTCACTTAGTTTATTATCTAAGCAGAAGGTTACTCTGACGGTTTTAGGAGATAGTAACAAAGAACTGTATCAGCAAACATTAATTTTATACCCTTATTATTATCAACTAGCTTATCAATATGGTTTGTTTATTCTAGCAATAATGGTTTTTATCCTTATTTTTATATATGCTAAAAAAAGAGTCAATAAGTAAAGTACCTTCTTCACCCGGTGTGTATATTTTTCTAAAAAAAGAGCTTCCAGTATATATTGGTAAAGCTACAAATTTAAAGGTCCGCCTTTTATCTCATTTACAGAGCGCTCGATTTAACAGAAAAGAAAAATTAATAATTGAAGAGGCGGATAAGATTAGATATTATTTAACAGGATCTGATCTTCGCTCTCTTCTTCTTGAGGCGAAGTTAATCCGTTTATATAAACCAAAATATAATTTACGCGGACGCGACGACAAAAGCCATCTCTATCTTAAAATTACTTTCGGAGACAAATATCCAAAAATCTTTCCGATTCGAGGAAATGAAATTAGTGTTGATCAGGAGGTTTTCGGACCTTATCCTAGTCAAAAAATTACCCTAGAATTAATACGATTTCTTAGAAAAATTTTCCCTTTTTGCACGCAGAAAAATATAAGCAAAGCACCATGTTTCTATAGTAAAATAGGTTTGTGTAATCCTTGTCCCAACGCTATCGAAAAGATAACCGACTCACAAGAAAAAAGCCGCCTCCAACGAATTTATAGGAAAAATGTAAACAACATAATTAAGTTATTAGAAGGAAACATTGAAAACGTAATCCAAGAGCTATATAAGGAAATAAACATTCTAATTAGTCAACAGAAATATGAAAAAGCTTTGAATCTTCGTAATCGTCTTTTTCTACTTGAACGTTTGGTTAATAGACGATTTTCATCTGATGGAAATGAGCTAATTTTTACCGATTCCCAAAAACCAATGGCTAGTTTAAAACATTTATTAATAAATTACTTTCCTCAAATCAAGCGGCTGTCTCGGATCGAAGCCTATGATATTAGTAATTTTGCTGGAAAACAAGTTACTGGATCAATGATTGTTTTTACGAATGGATTTGCAGAAAAATCAAATTATCGACGTTTTAGGATTAGATCAAACAATAAAAAAACGGATTTAGATAGTCTCAAAGAAGTTCTTTGTCGTCGATTTAAGAATAAGTGGCCGTCTCCGCAACTTATAATAATTGATGGTGGGCATCCACAAGTTGAAACAGGTAAAAAAGTTCTAACTGACTTAAATAAAAATATTCCCTTGATTGGGTTGGCAAAAAATCCTGATAGGGTTGTGATTGGGTCAAAAACTTTAGTGACATTACGACCGGAATTGAACAACCAAGGATTTAATTTACTGCGTTACATCCGAGACGAATCGCATCGCTTTGCTAAAAAATATCACCTTTTTCTTCGTCATAACGAATATAGTGTTTATTGAATTAGTTTTATAATTAACGTTTTATGTTATCATTACAGTTAAGGATATGAAAAAAATTTTTCGAATGCTGGTTTTTTCGGCCGCTGCCTTGTTTCTCACGTCTTTATGGAATCATGGTTTCATTATTACTTATAACTTAAAAAGTTTTATCACCGCTTCTATCGTTATGGGCATTTTATATTATTTACTTTTTCCTCTAAGTAAACTTATTCTCCTTCCAATAAATATCTTGACGATGGGTTTAATTTCCCTGTTTGTTTACATTATCCTTTTTCACTTTTTTCTTCAACGGTTTACCGTCATTGAGATAAAAAGCTGGTTATTCCCGGGTTTTTCAATCGGCTGGTTTGTTTTGAATAAAACATCAATCGGTTATTGGCCAAATATCGTTTTGTCGTCACTCTCGGTAACGATATTTATTAATTTATTAGAAAAAGTCTTATGACCCCACTTCGTCCTGCAGAGCGGGACTACGTTAGGGGTTAATAATATTATAAATTAGATTAGCTATTTATAGCGAAGTAGTATGAAAAATTTTCTTCTCGTGATTAATATTATTGTTAGTATAGTTGTTGTAGTTTTAATCTTAATCCAGGGACGTGGTGCCGGTCTAGGTAGCGCTTGGGGTGGCGGCGGAGAACATTTTCAGACTAGGCGCGGAATAGAACGTTTTACCTTATATTTAACTGTTTTTTTTATTGTTATATTTTTCGCAATTTCTATTGTTAATCTCTTTTTTTAATTTTTTATTTCATGACTCTACCTAATAAAACTTTTCGTTATTATTATTGGCTGACGACAGAGTTTATAAAAAAGAATTTGAAACTGATCCTTTTAACATTTTTTTTAACATTCGTAGCTGTAATTTGCCTCGTTTCCCTCTACCCTTTTCTTGAAAGCACCTTTATAGTAAAAAAGCAAATTATCGGTATTTCTGGTAAATATGATTTTAAAAATATTCCTGATGAAATTTCCAATAAAATATCTAACGGACTGATCTATATAAAAAACGATGGTTCAGTTATTCCTGCCTTAGCTTCTAGTTGGGAGATAAAAAATGACGGTAAGGAATTTCTAATTCATCTAAAGCAGAATCTAATCTGGAACAACGGAAAAAAATTTACCGCCAAAGATATCAATTATCAGTTTAACGATGTTACCGTTAAGATTATTGATGACTATAGTCTATCTTTTTTTCTAAAAAACGCTTTGCCAATATTTATTACCTATCTTAATAAACCAGTTATCGGTCGGCCCCTAATTGGAGTTGGTGGTCTTTATCGAACCGGCAAAGTTTCCTTTAAGAACGTTGCCTTTAAAGAACTGTATCTTTTACCGAATAAAACCGGCTTACCCGTAATAATCTATAAGTTTTATAATAACGATGAAGAATTGGTTTCTGCCTATAAAATAGGCGAGATTAATCAGTTTAGTCTTTCAAAAAAAACAATCATTAATCCATTTTATTCATGGAAAAACTCTCAAGTGACCACAACGGTTGATTACACAAGGTTATTAACTCTTTTTTTTAATTTTAAAAACCAATTGTTGAAAGATAAAGATATCAGATCAGCAATAAGGATGGCAATCAATATGAATGAATTGAAAGATTTTGGTCAACCAGCTAATGGACCTATCCCTCCAATCTCTTGGGCATATAATTCTAATATTAAGCCGGCCGTTTACGATCTAGATACCGCTAAAAAAATTATTACTAACACCATTCCTGCTACCCAATCAGCCCAACTGGCTCTTTCTTCCTATTATGAATATTCTGATCTAAGTGATTTACTCGCTAATCAACTCAAGTCAATCGGTTTAAATATTGGCGTCAGTTATCTGACTCAAGGATTAGGAGAAAACTTTGATCTTCTTTTAGCATATTGGAAGATACCAGAAGATCCCGATCAATATTATTTTTGGCATTCAGCACAAAAAGAAACAAATATCGGTAATTATGTCAATCTTAAAATTGACCGTTTACTGGAACTTGGTCGAAACACATATTTAATTAAAGAAAGGGCTAAAGTTTACCAAGAATATCAAAAAACGATTACTGAAGATCCGCCGGCGCTCTTTTTGTTTTATCCTTACGTATATACGGTTACAAGGAAATGAATGATATAATAATTAATCGAGGGCGAGTGGCGAAACCTGGTATACGCGCAGCCTTGAGGAGGCTGTGGGGTAACCCGTGGAGGTTCAACTCCTCTCTCGCCCACAATAATTAAAGTCTAAAATAGCCGGGATGTTGGAACTGGTAGACAAGCAGGACTTACCCTATACCAGAACATGTTCGGTATAGGGTACCCCGAACCGTCCCGCT
>PEUF01000032.1 GCA_002780795.1 Candidatus Roizmanbacteria bacterium CG02_land_8_20_14_3_00_36_15
GAGCACATTGAGAAGCATCAAAATCGCAAGAAAAATACCTTAATATTTCTCTGAATTTTGGCTCTGTAATATGCGACTTAACAAAATATTTGTTTTTCATCGTCTAGATAATCTATCTTAGCAAATGTTAGATGCTAAAGTAATCTAGACCCTTTAGAATTATTCATAGAAGAGATTCCCACAAGAAATTTGAATTTCACTTAACGTCAGAAATTGAAGGACTGTTTGGTAACTTAAGAACTTTTATACGTCGTATGTACCATCATGTCTCCAAAGAAAAACTACCAGAATATTTAGTTGAATTTCAGGCTCGTTTTTCACGTAAAGAATACTTTAAATCGGTAGATTCTTTCCTTCTAAAGACTTTGAGGCTCTTGACAACAGGGTAGGAATGCCCTCTCCCCCATCCTCTCCAACCATGCTGCTCGCCATTAAACTGTGATAGCCGAAATGGGCTCCAACATCGTAAAAAACGTCTCCATTTTTCAATAAACGTCTCATAAATGTGGTTACATCTTGTTCATACGGTACGCCCACCAAAATACCAAGTGAAGTAATGTCAGGCAGTCGAACAATCATCGGTAAATCATTTTGTAAATTTACAGTTCTTTCTGTGGGACAATTATCGTTTAGTACTAAATGAAATAGAATCTCTGCGGCAAGAAAAGGATGACGAGGAGTCGCCTTAATTAATTGAGCTCTTAACCTTTCTTCATAACCCATAGTATATTTTACCATAATTGTTACGATGTTCACTTTTTGCTGGAATTATCTTTCTCAAAGAACGCTCACAGATGTTAAAAAAAATTATCGCCGGAATAGTGGTTTTTGCCGGCGCTTTATTGTTGGGATAAAAATGTTTTAAATCTACTTGATTTTCTGCTAAAAATTCATCACAATTAAATTGTGCTAATCAATCCCAAACCAGAAATCGTCGAAAACTCCTATATCAAAGATTACGAAAAGCTTTATGAGGAATCGATTGAAAATCCCGAAGCTTTTTGGGACAAGATTGCTAAAGAACTTTTCTGGTTTAAACCTTGGGACAAAGTATTGGAGTGGAAGTATCCCTATGCTCGTTGGTTTGTCGGCGGACAGACCAATATTGTTTATAACTGCCTTGACCGTTGGTTAAAAACGCCAACTGCCGATAAAACTGCCTTAATCTGGGTTGGACAGGACATGAATGAACGGAAATTTACCTATAAACAACTAAACGATGAGGTCTGTAAATTTGCCAACGGTTTAAAGTCCCTCGGTCTGAAAAAAGGCGACCATGTAACAATTTACCTACCTCGCGTTCCTGAGCAGGACATCACCATGCTCGCCTGTGCTAAAATCGGGCTGGTTCACTCGGTCGTCTTTTCCGGTTTCTCCGTCGAAGCCTTGAAAAACCGCCTTATCGACGCCAAGTCAAAAGTAGTCGTCTGTACCAACGCTTATCCTTATAAAGATAAAATTATTGAAAGTAAAAAAAACGTCGACGAGGCAATTAAAGACTGCCCGACGGTGAAGCATATTATTGTAGTTAAAAGGATTGCAACCGGTAGAAGCGAAGATGCCTCTTTTTCGCGACTTGGGATGCCCCGAGCCGAGTCGAGGGGGGGACCCACTGGAGCTGAAAAAGACGGTATCGAGCCAACTCGTGACATCTGGTGGCATGATCTCGTCGCCCACCAAGATACCATCTGTTCCACCGCCATCATGGAATCCACTGACCCTTTATATATACTATATACCTCGGGCTCAACCGGAAAACCAAAAGGCGTTGTTCACGATCACGGTGGCTATATGGTTGGCACCTATATTACTTTAAAGTGGGTTTTTAACCTTCAACCTGATGATATTTATTTCTGCACCGCCGACGCCGGCTGGGTGACCGGCCACAGTTATATCGTTTACTCACCGCTCCTAAACGGCATTACTAGTTTCATTTATGAAGGAACCCCTGATTACCCTCATCCCGGTATTTGGTGGTCTTTAATCGAGAAATACAAAATCACCAAGTTTTATACTGCCCCGACTGCTATCCGGGCCTTGATGCGTCTGGGTGACGACTGGCCGAACAAATATAACCTAAATTCATTAAAAATTTTAGGTTCGGTCGGTGAACCGATCAATCCCGAAGCTTGGCTCTGGTATTATAAGGCGATTGGCAAAAAACGTTGTCCGATTATGGATACCTGGTGGCAGACTGAAACCGGCATGTTTATTCTCACTCCACTGCCGTCAGTCCCCCTAAAACCCGGCAGTTGCTTTAAACCGTTTCCAGGAATTAAGGTTGATGTCGTTGATTCGAAAGGACATTCACTAATTACTCAACTAAATAACACCAAGATAATAAGCGCGAAGGATACGGATTCGCAGCCCATGTCACGCGTGGCTGCCAACTTAATGGACAATGCCATATTTACTAGCTTGATGCATGGGCGAGAAGACGTATCCGAGCGCTTTGAAAAAGATAACCGGCAGGACCCACAAACAAATAAACAAGGTTTTCTCGTCATCAAAACTCCCTGGCCGGCTATGCTGCTTGACGTTTATAACAATCCGAAAAAATATCTGGAAACGTATTTCGAAAACGAAGCAATAGAAAATAAAAAATCTCGACCAGGGGTCGATCGCCCTCTGGGCGAAAAACTCAAAGATGAAGAAGCGAAGATATCTGTTTCGAACGACTTGGGAGGTGCACAGCCCGACTTTAGTCGGGAGAGCACGCCCACGGAAGTGAGAAACACGGTATCGAGCTTCGAAGGTTTTATGTATTTTACCGGCGATTCTGCTAAGTATGATGAGGACGGTTACTACTGGATTATTGGCAGAAACGACGACGTCATCAAAGTTTCCGGCCACCGCCTCGGTTCGGCAGAACTGGAAAGCGCCTTTGTCTCCCATCCTTCCGTGGCCGAAGCCGCCGTCATTGGCAAGCCGGACGAGATTAAGGGAGAAAAAATTAAAGCTTTTGTTATCTTAAAGCAAGGATTTTCACCGAGCGACGAGTTAAAAAAAGAACTGGTTCAACAGGTAAGAAAAATGATCGGCCCGATTGCCACTCCTGATGAGATCGAGTTTGTCGACAAACTGCCTAAAACCAGATCGGGCAAAATCATGCGCCGTGTCCTAAAAGCTCAAGAACTCAGTCAGCCCCTCGGAGACACCTCAACGCTGGAAAGCTAATACAATCTTGGAGACGATCGGCTCTGAGATGGTTAATAAGATAAATATTTTCTAAACCAACTAACTGTTTCTTTAATTGCTTTGTTTTCGTATCCGGCAAAGTCGTGGCCAGTATTATAGATGACAATTTTTTTCGGTTCTTTTACAAAATTGATGGCCGTACAAATATCATTAAGCGTCACTTTCTCGTCGTTAGAGATCCCCAAAACTAGAGTATTTTTCATCCTTTTTAAATTATTAACTATTCTTTTGTCAACACCCCTCAAGCTGGTAAACCATCCTACATCCAGCTCATAAGCGCCTTTATACTTTCCCGTGCCAGCCAATTTTTTACCAATCTTATTTAACTCTTTTTCTCTTTTTTTTAATTTCTTAAATTTGTCTGCCATTGTTTTTTCAATAATTATCCCGGGAGAGGCAATGACTCTTGCTTTAATGTTTTTACTGGGCGGTATTAACGAAACAAAAGTTCCTCCAAATGACCTTCCCCATAATCCTAATCTAGAATGGTCAACAAACGACAACTTGGTAATAAATTTAATCGCGTCTTTGGCGTTTTGCTCCAATATATTAAATCGTTTTTCTCTCATCTCACCGTCACTCTCACCTGATCCAAAAAAATCTATTCGAAAAGCGATTATTCCGTTTTTAACCAAAGCTTGCGATGCTTTATTAATTAACGGACAGTCTTTTCTGGTATTTGTGAGCCCATGGAATAAAATTACTGCTGGTAATTTCCCTTTAAGATTATTAGGAAGATTTATTTCTCCGGTAATTTTATATTTTAATGATTTAAACTTTACTTTTTTAGTTTTAATTTTTTTTTATTAACTTCACAACTCCATGACTGGCATCAAGTCCGATTAAGTCGCCATCTTTAAAAATATTTCTGGCAAAATTTGTTCCCATAATTGATGGTAGTTTTAGTGCCCTACCACAAAGTGATGCATGCGAGGTTAAAGAATCCTCATCAACAATAAATCCTTTTGCTCGATAAAGACAAGAAAGATATTCTGGCGTTATTTGAGGAGCAATTAAAATATCTCCATGCTTAACTTTTTCAAAATCCGAAGCATCAAGAACAATTCTCGCCGGCCCCTTGACTTTACCTTTATAGATCGTTTTGCCATTGATCACCTTGATATTTTCCGGTGTTTCTATGGTTTCGACTACTCTAACAATTCCTTCAACGGCGTCAACTTCAACCAGATCGTTATCGGATAAAATTTGAGTGGCGTTACTGGTGGCAGTAATACAGGGGATATTGAACTCCCGAGCAACAATCGCCGCATGACAAGTGACTCCACCCTCGTCAGTGACAATCGCGGCCGCTTTATGAATGCCAACCATATAATCGGGAGTGGTCATTTTGGCAACTAAAATATCACCCTTCTCCACTTTAGCCAGCTCAGATAGCTTATTAATGATTTTTACCCTTCCGATTACTTTTCCGCGGCAGGCAACCCGTCCTTTGACCAATCTTTGCATGGCTGAGGTCGGAGCAATAATCTGAAATTGCTCCATCGTTTCGATGATTTCTTTAACACCACAAATTGTTGTTATTTTACCATTTACCATCAGTATCGCCCAATCCTCTTTTCTATTTTTCACCATTTTTTTTATTTTCGTTTGGGAGTTTTTATTCACAAGTCCAAGAATAATTTCATCGAATGATAAAAGTTTTACTTCATTAGGTGCAATCTTTAAACTGTTAGCTGCTTCATTAAGTAAAGGAAGAAGATAATAATGAGCCTGACTAATCGTATTTTTTCTAAATATCCTTAAGTGAATATATTTTTGTAAATAATGTACTTGGTCAATTAACGTTTTTTTTGCTTTTATTTTTTTAAATGCTTTCTTCAGCCTGACTCTACTTTTTATTTCTTCGGTTTTAAGTCTAATAAGTTCCTTGATGGGATCTTTGATCTTATCGAGAATATTCTTAATCTCATCTTCAAAATATTCAATCGTTAATGGTTGAGCATTAATGCTCCATAAAGGGATCCAACAAAATTTCTCCCAATGTTTTTCAATTAATTTTTTACCTTTCTTATCAAAACCGTTTTTCTTGACATAATCAGCAATTTTTAGAGCGTTATCTCTTTCTTCGTCAGTGGTAGCAACTGGGGAAAAGAGCACTTCTAAAATCTCATTTTCTTCAACTTCTTGTTTTATTCTAGTTTCAAAATAACGCTCTATAGCATGAGGTGAGGTAACAAAAGGGAAAACATCTAAATAGTGATTATAAAAATTTTTCAAAATATCAGCTAATTGACGATCGGTTTTATAGGATAGATTAATTAAGGGTATTTTTTTAGACACCTCTAATAATCGTTTACATGTTTTGTAGCAAAGATCTATATCTTTTTTGGCGAAATACGGATCTGTTTCAATTCTTTCCGAGATCGTTTTACCGAGCAAAATCAAATCATCTTTCATATAGTAGACTCCGTGCGTAATATTATTCAGCCAAAAAGCAGGAACGGTAACACCATATATCTTTTTTAGATGATTGGTGTTTGCAATACATAAAGCGGTAGTAAAAGAATGTGATGTCTCACGGTTAAGGACTTTTACCCAGTTAAATCTACTTTCTTTAAATGAAGTTGTCTTATTAGAATTAACGATTTCTTTTAGGATCTGTAAGTTTTTATACTCTCTGTTTAAATGAAAGAATCGTCTTTGGCCGCTTCGGTAAGAACTTAATATTTTTTGTTTTGCTAAAGTTTTTAGTGCTTGAAAAACAGCATTTGGAAATAGTCTTGTCTCTCGGACTAATTCATTGATGTAATAATCTTTATTTTGATTTTCAACTAATATCGCCAATATTTTTGTCGATGTATTAGAAATCTGCATACGCTTTATTATACAATAGTATTGTATAAAAAGCAAAAGGAATAAATCTAGTAAAAATAGCTTATTGTGGAGCCTTCCACTCTGCCACAATACACCCCGGGGGTGTATTTTAGGCATAAATGACAATATAAAATTACTCTAAAAGCAGTTTTTTTATTTGCTTGAGTTTTTTTTGATAATCAAGATTATTTTCGACAAATTTTTTATAAGTAGTCGGGGTCTTTATCGAAATCTCTGTTAGATATTTCCTTAAATATTTTTCATCGGTGATAATATCCGGGTAAGACGAATCAGGCCAATCCTCTGGTTTATCTACCAAACCAGCAGTCGTCGGATTTAGATGAACGTAGCGAGTAACATGTAGTAACTGTTCGTTGGTCCTTATGCGCACCGCTTTAAATCGCGACTGGAAAAGTGGTCCATTACGACGGAACTTTATATTGAAATATCGACAATAACTATTTTCAACAATGCCAAGATATTTTGACAAATAATCATCATTAACAATTTTAGTCACTAAATGGTAGTGATCCGGCATGATGTTGTAACTAAGAAACTTAACAAACGCTCCTGACTTCGGGATCAAAATATTGTTATATTGATAGACCTTTTTTTCTTTGGCAACAGAATACTTATATTTTAAACTATCATTGTTGTAATAATCTAAGGTTTCGATGAAACGTACCCGTATATCTGAAGAAGAAAAAATTCTGAAATTAGCAATGCTTTTATTGAAGATGTGATAGATCATCTGCGACCTAAACTTTTCTTTTCTCCTCATAAAGATAATTATTGGACAAATTGTCACCTTGTCAACGGACTATATGCTACAAAATGAGAAAATTGGACTTTTCTGGAGCACTTCAACTACCATAATACACCCCGGGGGTGTAACTGACAGGTAAGAAAAATGATCGGTCCGATTGCCACTCCTGATGAGATTGAATTTGTCGAGCGCCTTCCCAAAACCCGTTCGGGAAAAATCATGAGACGTGTTTTAAAAGCCCAAGAACTAGGATTACCAGTTGGAGATGTTTCTACCTTAGAAGACTAAGTTTTTCAGAATAATTCAGAAAATCAGAAAATATCGGAATAATCGGATACCAGATAAATCAGATAGACCAGAAAGTTCGGAAAAAAGGCTAATATAAAATTATGGCGATTTATGATGTGACCGATCTTGAAGTTTACCGTAGATCTTTAGAGAGTTTAAAACTTATTTATAAAATATCATATAAAATTCCGGAAAGTCATCAGAGATTAAGAACACAAATAATAAATTCTGCTGAATCAATTCCTCCATTAATTGCCGAAGGATTTGCAAAAAGAAGTTCGGTAAAAGAATTTAAACGTTTCTTAAATATGGCGATGGGTTCTTCTGATGAAACAATCACTCATTCAAGAGAAATAGTTATTTTATCAGAAACTTTTAAAAGAATAGACAATAATTTATACGTTCAAATCGAAAGTAAATACAAAATAATCTCTAAACAATTAAATAGTCTTATAAAAAAATGGGTTAGTTTCCGCTAATTCCGATTATCCGATTTATCCGAATTATTCTGGTTTCTGATTTTTCCGCCTTCCGATCTCTTCTGAATTATTCCGAAAACCTAAGAGCTCAGTCTGCTAATCGATGATGTTTCTACTCTTGAAGATTAAAAGTACTCTCTTCTAGGAAAACTGTCTTTAAAGAGGACTGTCTTCTGGTAATCTTCTGGTAATTCAGTTAGAGATATCTCGACGCTGGAGGATTAAAAATTCTTTTCTCCTTGACAAAAACTATTATGTATATTATTATGTAGTTAATTATGAATAACTTTTATCCCTATATACCGGAGTTTGTTTCTGTCTCTGACTTGCAAAGGAATTATCCTTTATTGTTAAAAAATCTTCGAACATCAAAAAAACCCTTATTGGTTTTGAAAAAAAACGATTTAGAAGCAGTTATTCTCACGCCGGATTTATATCAACAATTAGTTGAAAAAGCTCGAGAATATGAAGAAAAAGAGGCTTTCCTAGCGATTAAAGCATATAACAAAGAAAAAAAAGAAAAAAAACTCAAAAAGATGCGATCTGTTAAAGAATTATTTTCTTAATGGAAATCAAAACGGTCTATTACTCTTCTTCTTTTAAAAAATCACTGGAAAAATATTCTTCGAAAAAGAAAAAAATCATAAAAAAAATTATTAGATTTCAAGAAAACCCTTTTGATTCGTCTCTAAAAACTCACAAACTAACCGGCAAACTGACTTTATATTGGTCTTTCTCAATCGACTATCATCTAAAAGTCATTTTTGAGTTTATTGATGAAGAAACCGTCGGTCTTATCGACATCGGAACGCATGAGATATATAAATAGTTTCAAGAGCTCGGTCTGCCTGTTGGCGATGTTTCGACGCTGGAAGATTAAAAGTACTCTCTTCTAGGAAGACTGTCTTTAAAGAGGACTGTCTTCTGGTAATCTGCCAAAAAGTTCTTGGAATAACGCTAGTAGTTCGCTTGAAGATTTAG
>PEUF01000002.1 GCA_002780795.1 Candidatus Roizmanbacteria bacterium CG02_land_8_20_14_3_00_36_15
TCGAGAAATAAAGCCTTTTATTTTATTTTTTCGACAGTAACCCAAAATTAAAGCTGAGGCTCCAGCTTTAGACAAACAGGCAGAAAATAGAACAGAAGTATCAATAAAGACGGTAATCATGGTATGTCCGACCAGATGGCTTGGGCTTTTTTAGCTAATTCAACAGGTAGCTTATCGTCTTTTACCCATTGCTTAATTTCTTTATTTGTAAAAAATCTATATTTTGCCGATTCCCTTGGTTTAATGACAATTGAGTTTCTCGAGATATTTATCTGAGCTACATCTCCCTCTTTAATGCTAAGTTTTTCCCTTATCTTTTTTGGTATGGTAATAAGCCCTTTGGGTAGGATTTTAATCCACGTCTCCTCTTGAATGAAAGGTTGTGGTAATTGCATATTCTTTGATAGAAATTCTAACTTTCTATATTATAGATTAATAATTTAATTCTGTTAACATGAAGTTAAAGTATTTGGTCTAAAAACACAAATCAAAGCTCTTTTTGTAAAAAAGAACTAAAATTTTTATAAACCAATCTCGGTAGAGGCTTTCTTCATTAAATCAAAACCATTTCTACAAAATCCTTACCTTTAAGATAAAGTTTTTTATCAGATGTAGAAAGAGGCGCTTTGAGTTTTTTGGCTAATAGCAAGAAAGAACTGTCATAGACAGAAATGTCTAATTTTCTTGAAAGCAAAAACAGCTCTTCTAACTCCTGATACCTTAACGGTAAGAATTTAATCTTTAAAGACATTAGAGCAGAGAGGGCAATAAAAAAATCTTTTTCTTCGATTTTTTTAGGAGAATAGTTTTTAAAAGCGGAAGTAAATTCATAAAGAAACAGATCACGGGTATAAATAGAAATCTTCCCTTTTATGTGTTTGTCTTTAAGATCGAAGGCTTTTTTAGAGCCTGACTCAGGAAAAAACCATTTCATCGCCACGGAAGTATCAATAACAATATTCTTCATAAGATTATCTCTCTCGATCTTTCCTGATAATGCTGATTAAATTTTTGGCTTTAATTTTTTTGTATTTAGGTAAAGCTTCCGTTTGCCACTTCAGAAAAAAATCTTCGGAAGAATTAACCGGTTCATAAGGATAAAGCCAAGCTTTAGGCTTGGAACGGGAAATAATAAGAAAAGGACTACCCTGACGGTCTAAGTCTTCAAGAATTTTCCCCAGATTAAAACGAATATCAGTCGCGTTTATGGTTCGTTGATTGACAACCATATTATTCATAATACTTTTGATTGTAGTCTATAGCGTAGTGTTTGTCAAGTACTTCTTATTCATACTCCTGCTTTTAGGCCGTAATCGTCCCGATTAAATCGGGACGAACGAGCCCTTAGATCTTAAAGTATTTGGCATAAGAACATAGATCAAAGCTCTTTTTGTAAAAAAGAACTAAAATCTTCGGCGCTGACTGTTTTTATATTTTTATCCTCAACGGCTAATGGTTTATCGTTTTTGACGACAACAATTCCCTGATATCTTTTCTCATTTAGATATTTTCTAAAAAAAGTCAGTTCTCTATAATCAATAGTGTTTTGATACTTAACCTCAATGACGATTTTTTCTGATGGGAGAACAAAATCAATTTCTTTATCCCGCAATCGGTACAAATATGGTTGTTTAATAGCTAATAAGCAAGCAGTATACGCTTCGACTTTAAATCCGATATTGATAGGATCGGGTAGTAAAGCAAGAAAATTACTGGAAGCAGGATAGATTTTTCTTAAAAGTCTTTTTTCGCTGCGAAAACTACCGCTAAAATTTAAAACCTTGTTAATCAATAAAGATTTCTCAAGAATGGAGAGATATTTAAAAAGAGTTGCTTTTTTGATTGCCAGATCACTCATTTAATTACTCGATTTGATTATCTGTCCCGTATTGGGGAGAAGCGACCAAAAAAGCCTTTCAAAATCGTATGTTTTTCTTAACTTGTAGAGCTTGACGATATCGACCTCAAGTACCTTGGCAATAATACTGTCTTTAAGATAAGTAATTTTTTTTGTCTGGTCGGAAAAATCCCAAAGCTCGGGAAACTGACCAAAGTTTAGATACTCTTCAAAATTATTATTGTTTGTTATTCTCTGGTATTCTTCAAAGGAAAAGACAGGCAGCATGAAGGAAAAAATTCGACCGGCCAGACTTTCCTTACTTTTTTCGAAAACGAATAAACTAGAGGAGCCGGAAACAACAAATTTTAAAGGCAGATTAAGATCGTAGTAGCGTTTAATAATATCCTGCCAGTAAGGAATTAACTGAATTTCATCAAGAAAAAAATATAGAGGTTGTTTTAACCGATTAATATTTTGAACGACAATTTCTTTGGTAAAAAAATCAATAATTGTTTCCAATGTATTAGCGTTTTCTTGAACAGTTGGCTGGTCAAAAGAAAATAAATAATTGTTTTTGGATTGGCTCCTTTTTTTAAAAGGTTGGCGATTGCTTGTTTCATAAGAGTGGTTTTTCCAATACGCCGTAGTCCGGTCAGACTATTAATTTGTTTGTTTTCGAGCACTTCTTTATAAAAACCATTAGAAATCTCTTTTTGGTAAGTTAAGTTCCGGTGGTAGATAGCTTGAATTTTGCCACCAAGGGTTTTGTAGGTAAATAAGATCAAATATTTCCATAATTATAGTTCGATATACTCACTATAAATAGACTAATTGTAACATTATGTCTATTATTTTAAAATAAATGATATAAAACGTCAATAGTTATTACTCTTTTCTTTCAAAATCCTCCTTCTCCGCCAGCTGGCGGATTCGGAAGGACAAGTGAAGCACTCCCCAAGCTCACGTTCGGGGCTTCTTGCCAAACAGGGTTTTGGGGTGCGGAACCCTGAACCGTCCCGACGTTACGTCGGGATGAGCTACGATCGGTATATAGTATACTATAATCATGATAATCCCCAAGTCACTGCACCGGTATTTTTGGGATGTCAATGTGAAAAAACTCGATCCGAAAAAAAAGCCGTATTTTGTTATCAACAGGTTTTTGGATAAGGGAAATGTTGAAGCCGTATAGATTAGAAACAACCATGATGATGTAAATTTTACACCTTAGAGGTGTATTAAGGTGTATAGACATGGCTTAAATCAAATACCCTTAAAGTCTTATATGTATTGTAACTTATACAACCTCTTGACAAATCCTATGCTTTATTTCATAATTACTACTATATGATTAGTATTTCCGGAATTAAATATCAAAAAGAGCTTGAAACTTTGCCTTATTTTAACAAAAAACAGGCAGGAATGCTTATTGGTAAAAAAGGCAAGAATTTAGATAAGAAATTAGAACAACTGGTAAAAATTGGTTATCTTTTGAATTTTAAAAAGGGAGCTTATACGACAATAACTTTTTATGAAAAGAGCAATAAAACCGAATTTGCCGAATATATTGCTAATACTTTGAGATTACCTTCATATATTTCTTTAGAATATGTATTATCAAAAGAAAATCTTATTCCTGAGGCGGTTTATTCGATCACTTCCATCACCATAAAAACTTCAAGAACCTTCAACAATTTTTTAGGTAGTTTTTTATACAAGAATATAAAAAAAGATCTCTTCTTAGGTTATCAAGAAAAAAGACGGGAAGATAAAAAAATATATCAAGCGACTAAATCAAAAGCTTTATTTGATTTTCTATATTTAAAAAAATTAGTTAATGTAAAACAAGAGCTGACTAACGATCTAAGGATAAACTGGGATAATTTTACAAAAACAGATTTATTAGAATTTAAAAAATATGTGAAAATTTCTAGTTCAAAAAAAATGGAAAATATATTAGAAGTTATCAATTCTTATGTTAATTGATAATCTTCAAAAAACATATTTATCTAATAAGGGAAAAAACCCAGTAGTAATACGCAATGTCTTAAAAGAAACAATCCAGTTTTATATTTTGGATTTTGTTTACAAATCAACCTGGGGAGAGAATTTTATTTTGAAGGGCGGCACCTGTTTGAGATTTTGTTTTGACCTGCCTCGACTTTCAGAAGACCTGGATTTTGATATCAAAGATTTCAAGAATTTTTCCTTAAATCATTTTCTTGTTGAACTGGAGAATTACTTCAAAAAGACATTACAATTTGACAAGATAATTATTAAATTAGCAAATAATAAAAGGACAGTTTATCTAAAATTCCCGATTTTATCAGATTTAGGAATGAATATAGATAGAGGAGAAAGCAACATTGTCATTATTAGACTTGATTTGGCGCCTGTTATCGGAAAAAACTATAAAACAGAAATTTCCATAAAATCGACCTATGATTTTTCCTTTTTAATAAAAAGATACTCTCTACAAGATCTATTTGTCGGAAAACTTGCGGCAATTTTAACCAGGGAAGCGATGATTGGAAAGCTAAAAAGTGAAAGATTCAAAGGGAGAGATTTTTTTGATTTGATTTGGTTTTTGGAAAAAAAAGTTAAACCCAACTGGATTTATTTAAAAGAAATTACAGAATTTGGCAGAAAAGAAACATTAAAAAAGCTGGAATACAAAATAAATAAGGTTGATCCAAATTTATTAAAAAGTGATTTAATGCCTTTTTTTGAAGATAAAATATTTATTGATCAATTTATTGTTAATTTCAAAGCTCTTTTTCAAAACTACAAGAATATTTTGACTGAATAATTCTACGGATATAAATAAATTTTACCCATGAACCAGCCCCGACGTAACGTCGGGACGGTTCAGGGTTTCGCACTCCGAAACCCTGTTGGTGCTGAAGTGCCGAGCGCCACAGTGGGATACCCCACGTGGTATCCCATAAGCTCGGGGAGTGCTTCACCATTTTTCAGCCCAATTATAGTATACTCAACCTATGAAAATTCCCAAATCACTTCATCGGTATTTTTGGGACGTAAACGTGGAAAAACTCGATCCGAAAAAAAAGCCATATTTTGTGATAAGCCGGCTTTTGGATAAGGGAGACATTGAAGCGGCCCGGTGGGTAAAAGACAACTACGATGATGATCTTGTAAGAGAAGTATTACAAAACTATCGAGATTTTTCTTTAAAAAGCGCCTCTTTTTGGTCGCTTATTTATCAAGTTCCTTTAAACAAAGTCAAATGTTTCCAAGAACCTTATCTCTCCATGCGCAAAAAACACTGGCCTTATTAGGGAAAAGCAATATTTTGCCTAATAAAACTTATTTGGCCGGCGGTTCTTCTTTGGCTCTTGAACTGGGGCATCGTCGATCAATTGATTTTGATTTTTTTACCAATATTCAATTTGAAACAAAAGAGGTTAAAACAAAACTAAAATCTGTTGGGAGTTATCAAGGAGAACAAGAAACACCAAAGACAATGGTGGGAAAATTTAATGAAGTTAAATTTAGTCTGTTTTACTATCCTTATAGTCTAATTTATGAAACAACCAATTTCGTCGGAATTCAACTAGCATCTAAAGAAGATATTGCCGCTATGAAGTTGGTGGCGGTGACAGATAGGGGGACAAAAAAAGATTATATTGATATTTATTTTTTAGCAACAAAGTGTTTTCCGATAGATAAAATGTTTGGTTTTTACGACAACAAATATCATAATTTTGAATCAAACAAATTAACCTTATTAAAGGCGCTTCAATATTTTGATGATGCTGACAACTCAGAAATGCCGGAGATGATTGAGAAAGTAGACTGGGAAAAAATAAAAGATTTTTTCCGGAAAGAAGTGGTGAGAATTGCCAAAAAATATATTTAAGGTAAAATAATAATAACTTATGGTTTATATCTGGGATTATGACATAAATGAATTAAAAAAAACAGAGGCGGGAAGAATACTTATTCTCGAAAGAATGATTAACTATGGCCCGGGGAAAGAGAAAATAAAACTTTCCGAGGTTAAAAAATATTGGGATAAACTAGATCTTTATCCGTCGAGTAAACGCTTACTAGAACTATTAATATGGGGCAAATATCGTTTTTCACCAACGAGCAAAAATTATTCTCGATCAAGTAAAGAAAAATAATTTTCTGCGGTCAAATTTCTATTTTACTGGCAGAACCGCCTTAAGTTATTTTTATCTGAAACACCGTTATTCAGAAGATTTTGACTTTTTTTCACTCAAAAAGTTTGATAATCAGATATTAATTTCTATAGTAAAAAAATGGGCGGATGAACTTGATTTTACATATCAAACAAGATTCGAGGAAGTCATCAATATTTTTAATTTTAATTTTAAAAACGGGCAAACATTAAAAATTGATTTTGGTTTTTATCCTTATAGAAGAATTGAAATGGCATTATCGACGACAGAATTGAGATAGATAGTCAAATAGATATTGCTGTCAACAAACTACTTTCTATAAATCAACGAAACAATATCAAAGATTTTGTCGATCTATATTTTCTTCTTAAAAAATATTCCATTTATGATTTAATCGAAGAATTAAAAGTAAAATTTAGAATAAAAACAGATCCATGGTTGCTTGCCTCTGATTTTGTAAAAATTGATCAATTTGAAACATTACCCAGAATGATTATTCCAATAACTCTGGATGAGCTTAAGCATTTTTTTCGGGAGAAAGCTAAAGAGTTAGGAACAAAAGCTGTAGAAAAATAATTTTTATTCTTTCCTTTCAAAATAGGTTTTAAGTATTTCTTTTGCAATCGGGCCGGCGATGTCGGAACCTTGGCCGGCCTCTTCGAGCAAGACCGTTAAAGCAATCTCTGGTTTGTCAGCCGGAGCGTAGACAGTAAACCAGGCATGGGGCATTTTTGACTCGGCATGGGACTCGGCCGTGCCGGTTTTACAGGCAGTCTGAATCTCTTCAACTTTGAACTTTGAACTTTGAACTTTAAAATTGAATAACGGCCAGCCGGTGCCTCCTGGCGAACAGGCTAGTTTCATTCCTTCTTGAATTAAACCTAAAGTTTTATTTGAAACAGAAATTTTTTTGCAGCTTTGAGTTTTGAGTTTTGCTTGCCCCTCATAGCTCGAAGAGCGAAGTGGGGAACTTTGAACTTTTGTCAGCTGTGGCTGACAAAGATATCCACCATTAGCGATCGCTGCCGTAGCCATGGTTACTTGGAGAGGGGTGACTAAGACGTAACCTTGACCGATGGATAGATTATAAGAATCACCCAGGTACCAACGCTCATGAAGAGTCTCGGCTTTCCAAAATGGCGAAGGGATGAGGCCGGTTGCTTCTCCCAAGCCAAAACCCGACTCTTTACCAAAACCAAACTTTTCCGCCCAAAACTTTATCTTTTCTGGCCCAAGTTCTTCCCCTGTTTTATAAAAAAATATATCGTTAGAGCGTTGAATAGCCTTAACAACATTTACCATTCCCTCGGTCTTACCATATTGGAGATAATACCAGTTGCCGAAGGAAAGGGGTCCGGCCTGGATGATGCCCGTATCTTCTACTTGACTTTTTTCGTTGATAATCTTTTCCTCTAAGGCGCCAGCCGCCAACACTAGTTTAAAAATTGAGCCGGGTGGATAGATCCCTTCGGTTCCTCGGTTAAATAGGGGCTTGTTTTCATCATTAATAATTTTTTTAATCATTTCTTCATTGCCGTTTTCAAAAAGCTGGGGATTATATGAGGGGGTAGAGGCTAAGATGAGCAGCTCACCAGTTTGGGGTTTAACAGCAATGACTGCTCCTTTTTTTCCTTCCAACAGTTGATAAGCTTTTTGTTGTAACTCAAGATCTAAGGCTAGTTGGATCGTTTTTCCTTCAATTGGAGGAATAATAGATAGGGTTTTGAGATAGTTTCCTTGAGCGTCGACCTCAATAAGCTTTTTTCCAGAGCGGCCGCGAAGATCACAGTCATATAGTTTTTCTACCCCCTTTTTTCCTACCTTGTCTCCAAGCTGTAATGAGTAAAAACATCGGTCGTTTTTTAGGTCGGCTGGATCGGCGATTTGACGGTATCCAACAATAGGAACGGTTTGTTCACCAGCTAAATATAAACGATTTGAAGGAAGCCGTCGACTATTTTTACTGGTATTAACAGGAAGATTATTAGCGATCATCAAGTTTTTTCGGTCAACAATCTTACCCCTTAACGGCTCGATAATAAGTTCCCGGATGCGATTTTCTTCAGAAAGACGAGCATAATAACTACCTTTAACAATGGTTAGTTGAAAGAGTCGAATAAAAAGAAAGAAAAAGAGAAAAAAAACAAAAAAATTTGTTATAGAGATTGAAAGAAAAAGGTCGCTTCCGTGGTGATGTTCAAAACGCAACCCTGTCTTTTTCTCTTTTTGAAAGATGGGCAATATTTTCATAAGGGTAGAAACATTATAGTTAATTGAGGCGAATTTTGGTAGAATAGAATAAATAAATCAAATATTAAAAATCAAAACGACATATTAAATATTAAAAAGCTCAATAACGAAATTTGTGGCTCCATGGGCGTGCCTGTTCCTGCGCACCTCCCAAGTCGCACAAATTTGTTATCTTCGCTTTTTAAATTTTGATTTTTAATTTTTGATATTTTAAATCGGGACGTAGTTTCGTTCAGAGGGATCGCCCGTTGGGCGACAGATTCGC
>PEUF01000014.1:0-907 GCA_002780795.1 Candidatus Roizmanbacteria bacterium CG02_land_8_20_14_3_00_36_15
TCCGTTTCGTTGTGACACACGCTAGTTCTGTGACGGGAACTTCCGGAAAAATCTACTTAAGTCTTTTATTCTCTTTCGATCTTTCAGCTTGAGCGGGGTATTTCCGCTCTATAACGCTTTTCTTCAAATTGTAAGTAATATTATACCAAAAAAAATATCAAATGCAAAATAAAATTTATCGACTAACCAGAAAAAATGTCGTTAAATTATTTTTGCTGTCTTGTAAATCTCCATCAATAATATCAAAGTTATAAATTTCCGAAAGAATTTTCGGGCCTAAAATGGCAATGTTTTTTTCCAGCTTACCATCGGCTAATGCTTCAGCTGCTTTGGCCGTGTCAAGCAAATCGCCCTGACCGCTAACCTGTTTTAAATCGAGGTATTTCTTTGCCAAATTATCTTTGCACTGACGAAAATTTTGCGAATGAGCCATGATGATATTAATTTGATTAATTGGAACATCTTTCCGTTTCATTAAAAAATGATGGACTAAAATCTGGAATTCTTCAACTATCTTAAATTTATATTTGGCTATGGCGTGGGTTGATTCTTCTACCACGCCGCCGACGGCATTTTGGATAGCAAAAAGTCCAAAATCAATATTACCCTCGTGTAAATTTTTCAAAACTTTTTCGCTGGTATATAAATATTTTATTTGTAATTTTTTTATTTTGTTTTTGTTGATATGGAACAAAATCGCTTCTTCGTTGAAGCTTCCTTTTCCTCCCTGAATGCCAAAAATTATTTTTTTTCGGTTAATTCTTTTTGGTAAAAGCTGATTGTACAATAAATCATACGTTCGTCCTAATTTTAATCGCATAGCTTTTGTATAAGGATTAAAATTTTGAAGATCTCTAAATAATTGCCAGCTATCATTACAGGTTTGTCCCATTATTTCCTGAAGTTT
>PEUF01000014.1:938-1562 GCA_002780795.1 Candidatus Roizmanbacteria bacterium CG02_land_8_20_14_3_00_36_15
AGATGTGGGGGCGAATTTTAATCTATCTAATAATCTACCAATAAAATGGGTCACTCCCTGAGAATTAGCTGCTAATTGATCATGTCTTTCAGCCGTCATTTCAACCACTCTTAATCCTTTTTTTATAAAGAAATTTTTCCAAAAAGAGAAATTTTTATCATCAGTCATGCACTTATCTAAAACAATCGGAAGTCCGATAAAACCATTTTTAGTACTATCAGGACCAAACATCGGATGAGTCAAAAGTGCCTGGGTTTTCAAACCTTTCAATTGTTTCTTAAGGATTTTTTTAGGGTGCATTTTTACCGACAAAACATCAATTAAAAGATGACTATCTTTAAAATATTTTTTGTGGGATTTTATCACTGACTCAAAAGCCGAGATTGGCACAGAAAAATAGATAGCTTCATTACTATAGATTTTTTTGATTATTTCAGAGTTTTTCTCACGACCGTGAAATAAGTTCACTTCAAAATCATCCTTTAAAAGCCTGTATAAAACATTTCCCATCCGTCCTTGACCAACAATAGCAATCTTTTTCATAATAATAAACTTTAATTAATTAAAGTATTTATCTATATCTTTTATATTACTGCAAATACTAGCTCGAACAAATCTTTCTCC
>PEUF01000014.1:1584-3050 GCA_002780795.1 Candidatus Roizmanbacteria bacterium CG02_land_8_20_14_3_00_36_15
TCTTTTATATTACTGCAAATACTAGCTCGAACAAATCTTTCTCCGTTTTTTCCGAAAGCTGACCCCGGGGTTAAAAAAACCTGATATTTTTCTAATATTGCAAAACTAAACTCCTGGGAATTTTTGTATTCTTTTGGAATTTTTGCCCAAAGATATAAGCCTCCTTTCGGATAATCAAAAGTCAGCCCGATTTTTTTCAAGTAAATAGCGATTTTGTTTCGCCTTTTCAAATAACTTTGGATCATTTTTTTGTACCAATTATCATCAAAATTTTCCAGTGTATAAGCGGCTAATTTTTGCCAGACTAAAGATAGACCTGAGTCCATCTGCGACTTAACCTTTCCTAAAGCACTTACTATCTCTTTATTGCCGACGATCCAGCCGATTCTAAATCCGGCGAAAGAAAACGTCTTAGAAAAAGACCCGATTTCAATTGCAATTTTTTCTGCCCGATCAACTTGAAAAATACTGGGTGCTTTGTATCCGTCAAAAGTAATTTCAGAATAGGCATTGTCATAAATTAGCCAGATTTTGTGTTTAAGACAAAAATTAACAATATTTTTTAATTCGTCCAAAGTCACCGTCTGACCAGTCGGATTGGCAGGAAAATTGACCCAAATGAATCTTGTTTTTTTGCTGACAAGTTTTTGCAGTTCTTCAATATTAATTTTAAAATTATTCTCTTCTGTCAGTTGATAAAAAATCGGACGACCGCCAAAAAATGACACTGGTCCGGAAAAAGCCGGATAACCTGGGTCAGGAGTCAAGACCTCATCTTCTTCATCAATTAAAGCCATCGGTAAATGACTAATTGCATCTTTAGCCCCCGATACTGGCAGAATTTCCAGATTATCAATATCAACATGAAATCTTTTTTTATACCAATTTTTCAGGGCAATTTTTAATTCATTAGTTGCGCCATAACCGGGATATAAATGAATTCCAGAATCAGAAATTATTTCTTTCAATTTATTCAGATAATGTACTGACGGCGAAAAATCAGGCGAACCAACGCCTAAATTTATCACTTTCTTTCCTGTTTTCGTCTCTATCTCAACTATTTTTTTGTTCAGTTGAGAAAAAACGTATTCCGGAAAATTAGTTAATCTTTTTGCCAACATATTTTTATTTTTTTTCAATTTCTAACGCCTGATTATGGATAATGTTGTAAATTTTTTTCACCATTTCCGGATCAAGACCTAAAGATTTTGCCTTTTCCATCTTTGAGTTTAAAACCTGCTGCCAACGAGTTGGATCAAGCGGTGGAAGATTGTGTCGCTTCTTAAATAAACCGACTTTTTTTACCACTTTCATTCTTTTGGCCAATAAATTAACAATCAAACCATCAATCTCGTCAATTATTTTTCTTAAATCATCAAGTTGGTTTTTCATATATTTTTTGTAACTTATAATTAGATCCCTCGACTCGTCACTTCGTTCCTCGCTCGGGATGACAAGAAACAAAG
>PEUF01000014.1:3106-11460 GCA_002780795.1 Candidatus Roizmanbacteria bacterium CG02_land_8_20_14_3_00_36_15
TTGTTGATACTGGTTTAAACGCGACTCTAAACCAAATATCTTCTCCATTAGAAATCCCTCCTTGGATACCACCGGAAAAGTTCGTTCTTGTTCTAATTTTATTTTTTTTATCCACAAAGAACGGGTCATTATGTTGACTCCCCTTCATCTTAGCTCCATCAAATCCTGATCCGATTTCAAAGCCTTTGACAGCCGGAATTGACAGTATTGCTTTTCCCAGATCAGCTGACAATTTATCAAAAACCGGTTCCCCTAAACCAGCGGGAACGTTTTTAATGGTTCCTTTTATCACCCCTCCGACTGAATCACCTTCGTTTTTGACAGCCTCAATTATTTTTATCATTTCCTGGATTATTTTTATTTCTATTCCTCCCACCTGTTCAACAAACGCCAAAAACTTTATTCCTAATTTTTCTTTTAAGAATTTTTTGGCAATGGCACCGGCCGCTACCCGAGCTAAGGTTTCCCTTGCCGAAGCCCGACCTCCGCCTCGCCAATCCCTAATACCGTATTTGACCTCGTAGGTCAAATCGGCGTGACCGGGACGGTATAAGTTTTTTAATTTCTCATAGTCTTCTGGTCTAGCGTCTTTATTCCAAGCCAAAAGCAAAATCGGCGCACCGGTTGTCTTTCCCTCAAAAACACCTGATAAAATATGAATTTCGTCCTGTTCTTCTCGGGGTGATGTAATTGTGCTTTGACCTGGTTTTCTTCGATCTAAATCTTTTTGGATATCTTCTTTACTAATTTTTAAGCCTGGAGGACATCCATCAACCACACAACCAACCGCCCCTCCATGGGATTCTCCAAAAGTCGTCACCCGAAATAATTGTCCAAAAGTATTTCCTGCCATATGTATAGTTAATTAATTAACTGATAAATCTTTTTTAATTCCATAATATCTATTTGACCAGATGCAGTTTTACCATATGGTGTTGATGCATACATTAAAAACGAACCTAATAACGGTCCTAAAACCCGGGTTATTTTTCCTTTTTCTCCCATACCTATAACTATTATTTCTTCGTTATTACTTTTGTTTAGTAATAACTTAAATAAATTTACTATATCTGCGCCACTATTAACCATAGTAGCAAATTTCATCACGTCTGGTTGGAATTGTTTCATTTTTTTCTTTATATTTTTTAATAAAATTAAAGACGGCGTTTTTTCAAAATCATGAAAAGAAACTATGATCTTAGTTTTTCTTGACTTTGATAAATCAAAATTAGTTATTAATGAAAAATCAATATCAACAAAGTCAAACTCTAAATCGAAGGCTTTTAAAATAATCTTTTTTATTCTACTGGTAAAAATTGCCTCTTTTATGGTATTTTTTCTGATTAATTGCAAATCTTTTTCCCTTAAATTTTTTATTTTATCGACTCTTAATTCAATCATTTCAGAAACCTCCTGAATTTTATCAAGATTTTTCAAAAACTTTTTTAAATTTGATCCGGTAACAACTGTACAAATTTTTATCTTCATATTATCACACCCTACGGGTGTACTAAAACTTTTCTCATAATTTCTTCCGGTGCTTTACGGCTAGTGTATATTTCAAATTGGGCCGTTCCTTGGTGCAGCAACATTTCAACTCCATGAATGATAGTTGCGCCTCGTTTTTTAGCCTCTATAAGTAACTTTGTTTCAAAAGGAACATAAACAATATCAAAAACTATTTGTTTGCTAGTTATATAATCAATTGGAATTGGTAACTCATTATCTAAAGGCTTCATACCAACAGAAGTGGTATTTATAATAATGTCGCTGTTTTTTATTTCATTACTATTATTTAGACTCCCTCCTTGACAACCAAATTCTTTAGCTAATTGTTTAGCTTTATTAATAGTTCGATTAAAAATTTTTACTTTTGCTCTCCGTCTTAATAATCCATAAACAGCGGCTCGAGCCGCTCCTCCGGCCCCTAAAACAGCCACTTTTTTCCCTTTTAGAAAGGTGATTTTTTCCAAAGGAGTAATAACTCCTAACCAATCTGTATTAAAACCGATTAATCTCCCGTTTTGATTTATGACCGTATTAACTGCGCCAATTTTTTTTGCAGTTTTGTCTATTCTATCTAAATGTTTCATAACTTCGATCTTATGGGGAATGGTACAAGTTAAACCGTGAATTCCCATTTTTTTCATTGCTTGAATAACCATTTCAACATCCTTAATCTTGACTCTAGCTCCAAGAAAAACAAACTGATTATCTATTCCCAAAGCCTCAAATCCCGCATTATGCATCGCAGGAGATAGCGAATGGCTAACTGGATCGCCGATAATCAGACAAATTTTAGTTTTTGCTGAAATTTTCATATTTTTAGTTGAATAAACTTATTTAAAACTTCTTTAGGGTTTTCGTTTTTTATTTCTAAGGTAAAATCTGCTAATTTTCTATAAACTGGTAATCTTATTTTCACAAGTTCCTCAAAAGATTTTTTTGGATTTCCAGGATCTTTAAAAAACGCTGGAATACCATTTTTTATAATCCGTTGAAAATTTATTTCTTTATCCAAATCTAATAAAACAATTGTCCCGATTTCTTTTAAAATTATTTGATTTTCTTTATTTAATGGCGTTCCACCAGCACAATCAATAATTATATTTTTTAGTTTTATTTTTTTAATTTCTAACAATACTTCCGTTTCTATTTTTCGGAAATAACGATTACCATGTTTTCTAAAAATTTCCCGAAATGATAAAATTTCTCTTTTTATTTTTCTATGTCTTTCTTCAATTAATTGATCAATAACAATTAACTTTAGATTAAAATGATTACTTATATTTCTTGCTAAAGTTGACTTTCCTGAATTTTTTAAACCGATAATAATGATATTTTTCATATTTTTTTAATATTTGTTCCTAAATTTATAAACTGATCAGTAAAATTATTAAATGTTTTATCAAGAGATTCCGCGTTATTAAGGTTTGTTTCTCCCGTTGACCTCATCCCGGCGACGGTAAAATTCATAACCATCCGATGATCTTTATGACTATTAATTTTTGCTCCCTTTAAATCTTTTCCTCCGTTACCTTTAATAATCAAGCCATCTTTTTTTTCCATCACTTTTACTCCCATTGAGATTAAAGCTTTAGTTACAGCTTTAATACGATCACATTCTTTATGATGTTGAATCTCGTTATTAAATATTTCTGTTTTTCCCTGAGCGAAAGCAGCCGCAATAGCAATAGGAACAAATTGATCAGTAAAATTATTCGCATCTACTTTTGTACCTTTAAGATGTGGAGAAAACTGTGCAACTACAGAGTTGTTTGTAAATTTTATATCAGCGCCCATTTTTTTCAATACTGGGACTACTAGACGATCAGGGCAACTATCTTTTGGATCAATATTTATTACTTCAATTTTCGACCCAGGAATAAGAATGCCGGCTAAAAGAACTGTTGGAATGGACTGCCAATCAGCTGGTATTACCACATTGCCAAGAGGTTTTAAAATCTGACCGCCAGAAACTCGAAAGTGTTCATATTTATTCCCAATATTATGGACTTTTATTCCTGCTTTTTTTAACCAAGATATTGTTAATTCTACCCAGGGTTTTTCACCAGCATTGGTAACAAAAATTTCCGTATCCTTTTGACATAAAGAACATCCAATTAGTAATGCAGATACAATTTGTGACTCTGCCCCATCAACTGTACATTTCCCGCCATTAATTTTCCCTTTGATAATTATTGGTGCATGATTGTCTGATTTTGTTGTCACACCCCATCCTCCAAGCTGGTTGACGGCATCAACGACTGGTTTTGCCAACCGATTATGACGTAAAGATTCATCGCCGGTAATGACGACATATTTATCAGTAAGAACAGCTGAGATAATACCAAAATACCTAAGCAGTGGCCCAGAATTACCACATTCAATTACATTGTCTGGAACCTGTACTTTATTTCCAATTCCTTCAATTAACCAGCTTTCACCAACTTTGTTAATCTTTGCTCCAAATTGTCTCATTCCCTCAATTGCCTTTAACCAATCTTTTGATTCTTTAGGACGGATAATTTTTGATTTCCCATGAGCTAGGCCGGCAAGAAATAAAGCCCGCCATCCATGGGATTTAGCCGGTGGAACGTGAAATTTCCCTATTAAATTGTTACTTTTTCTTACTAAAATTTTCATATTATTATTGATTCAATCGCTCTAATTATTAAATTATTAGGCGCTTCTATATTAACGTTAACCTTTCCGATTTTTTCCGGCAAACTCCACAAAATTTTCTTGTTGGTATTTTTTTTATCAAAAGCCATGATTCGTAAAATATCATTAATTGAAAGATTTTCTATTCTCGTCGGCAAACCAGTTTGACAAATAGTTTTTTCTATCGTTAGAAAATCTTTTTTTGATAACATTCCTAACAGATTAGATAGCTTACTTTCGGCAATAATACCAACAGCGACCGCTTCTCCATGTAATAATGGTTTATTTGTTTTCCAACTTAACGATTCGATCGCATGACCAATGGTGTGACCAAAATTAAGAACTTTTCTTAAGTTATTTTCTTCTGGATCTTCTTTAACAATGTTTGATTTTATTTCTACTGATTGTTTCACTATTCTTATTAACTCCTCTTGGCTAAATTCTTCCGGTATTTTTGAAGTAACTAAATCAAAATATTTACGTCCGGAAATAACTCCGTGTTTGATAATCTCACCAAAGGCGGAAACTAATTCCCGTTTCGGTAAAGTTTTTAATGTTGAAACATCAATTACAACACCCATTGGATTTTCAAAAATTCCAATGCTATTTTTTATTCCCTGGAAATCAATTCCGTTTTTTCCGCCAACGCTGGCGTCAACTTGGGCTAAAAGAGTCGTTGGAATATTAATAAAATCTATTCCTCTCATAAATGTTGATGCGGCAAATCCTCCCATATCGCAAATCACACCTCCTCCAAGATTAATTAATAAAGACTGCCTATCCAGACCATTTTCGAACATTTTTCCCCATATTTTTCTCACCGTTTTAATGTTTTTTTCTTTTTCTCCTTGTTTAATAATAATTTCTGATATTTTTTGTTTTAAAGACCTTTTTACAGTAAGTAACCAATGTTTGGCCACATTAGTATCGGTTAAAACAGCCACTGTTGAAAAACGATCAAAATCAAACAGTTGATTGATTTTTGACAACAAATTGTTCCCAATAATAATTTTTTCCATATGATTAAAACGCTTTTAATAACTGATCAAATTCTTGAAAATTTAACTGCTGTTTAGCGTCTGATTTGGCTTTTTCCGGTTCCGGATGAACCTCAACCATCATCCCGTCAAAATCATACTGTTTTGCCTCTTTAATTATTCGAAAAACATTATCGACGGTTCCTCCAATATGGGAAGGATCAACTATCATCGCTAAACCGGTTTTTTCTTTGATTCTCATCGCCATTTCGAAGTCAGGTAAATTACGCATTTTCAAAGGATTTTTACCCTTTGGAGAAAAGCCGCGATGATTAAGAATGACTCGCTTAGGAGAGAGACCTGAACTTAAAACATGGTCCACTATCCCTAACCAATGTCTTTCTTCTTTCCAGGGCTGGTTTTTGATAAGAAGCCTGACTGATTTTGGCGCTTCTTCGTTGATCCTTAAAGCAACTCCTCTTTGTAAATAATGGTTTTGATTACGCGAACCAAGCCAAAAGAGAATTTTATTAACATTGCCTTTCTTGCCGATGATTTTTAACACTAGAGAAACTTGATCGGGAAATAATACTTCAGTGGCGACTGTGATTCCCATTTTTGTCACTTGAGCCAACCAGGTAACTCCTTTTTCCCCTACACCTTCAAATCCGGGCACAGTTCTTGGCTTCCAAAGACTGGCCCTCATGATCTTTATTCCTCTTTTCTTTAACTCTTTTGCACAGCTGATAACCTGTTCTTGTGATTCGGCCGCACAGGGCCCGGCAATGATGATTTTTTGTTTTGTTTTCATAAAAAAATCCCCGCTTTCGGCGGGGTCTGATGTTTTTTAATGTTTAAAATCATTAAAATAGATCCCGCCTAAATCGGGTAAAAATAAAAGTAAAAATTTAAAACTAATATTCTTTTCATAATATTTCCTTTCCACTACCCTCCTAATCTTAGTATTCGCCTTACCTACTATTCGTAGCACGGTTCATACTGCGATTTCCGGAGGGTTTACGGTTTGTAAGCCAAATTATAAATTTGGCAACAAACCCTACAAAAAAACCCGCTCTCGCGGGGTTAAACTTATATTTTTATTAATAAATTAACCGCCGCGTTGACGGGTAAAATAAAAATAAAAATTTTTTTTAGTCATATTTTTCATAAGATGAAGATAATTATACACCGAAAAAATTTCAATGCAACCGTAAATACTTGACAAGCACTAAAGAGAGAGTAAAATGTTGATAATGAATAAAAGACTGATAGTTATAATTCTTTTTATTAGTCTGGCTTTTGTTGCTGCTCCCCAAATTCATGCTGATTTCCCTTTTATTAATCCTGATCTTTTAAAGATAAAAATTCCTGCTGGGATTTTTGCTAGCGTAAAAACCGATTGATTTTTTTTCAATCTTCAGTCACAATGAATTTATGCTAATTAATCCAAAACCAGAAACAGTTGAAAACTCTTTTATCAAGGATTACGAGAAACTTTATAAAGAATCGATTGAACATCCGGAAGCTTTCTGGGAAAACATTGCCAAAGAACTCTCCTGGTTTAAACCCTGGAATAAAGTCTTGGAATGGAACTACCCTTATGCCCGCTGGTTTGTGGGAGGTCAAACAAATATCGTTAACAATGCTTTGGATCGTTGGCTTAAAACCGATATCGCTGACAAAACTGCTTTAATTTGGGTCTCACAGGATGGAACCGATAAAAAGTATACCTATAAACAGTTGAATGAAGAAGTCTGTAAATTTGCCAATGGATTAAAATCTTTGGGTGTGAGAAAAGGCGATAAAGTAACTATATATTTGCCAAGAATTCCCGAACAGTTTGTTAGCATGCTCGCCTGCTTGAAAATTGGCGCCATTCATTCAGTTGTTTATTCTGGATTTTCTGCTGAAGCATTAAAAAATAGGATTGAGGATGCCCAGGCAAAGGTTGTTGTTTGCGCAAATGCCTATCCGTACGGAAAAAAAACTATTGAGTCGTTTAAAAATGTCGAAACTGCCTTGAAAGACAATAAAACTGTTGAGCATGTTATTGTCGTAGAACGAGTAAAAACGGGTGTTGAGGGTTTAGGGATCCCGGCGGCGCGCCTTGCCTGCCGGCAGGCAGGCAGTCGAGGGGCATTGTTCGAAGCGAGCACCGACGGGAAAAAACCCGATACAGGACCCGTTTTAAACTGGTGGCATGAATTAGTTGCCAAGCAGGACATTATCTGTTCCACAGAAATCATGGAAGCGACCGATACTGCCTTTATTCTTTATACTTCAGGAACAACCGGCAAACCAAAAGGCATTATTCATGCCCACGGCGGTTATCAGGTAGGAATTTATTTAACATTAAAATACGTTTTCGATATCAAACCTGATGATATTTTCTGGTCGACAGCTGACGCCGGCTGGATCACTGGTCACTCATATATTCTTTATTCTCCTTTGATAAACGGAATAACGACATTTGTCTATGAAGGCACACCTGACTATCCTGACATTGAAATCTGGTGGAAGTTGATTGAAAAATACAAAGTCACCAAGTTTTATACAGCACCGACTGCCATCCGTGCCTTGATGAGATTCGGCGAAGAACCAGTCAAAAAACACGATCTATCTTCTATAAAAATTTTGGGAAGCGTCGGCGAACCGATCAATCCCGAAGCCTGGCTCTGGTATTATAAAAATGTCGGACGTGAACAAATTCCCATTATGGATACCTGGTGGCAGACAGAAACTGGGATGATTTTAATCACACCGGTTCCGTCAGTTGGGCTCAAACCAGGCAGTGCCTTTAAGCCTTTTTTCGGTATTGAAGCAGATGTTGTTAATGACAAAGGGGAAAAAGTACCGGTAAATACTCAAGGTTATTTAATCATCAAAAAACCCTGGCCAGCGATGTTTCTTGATGTTTATAATAACCCGGAAAGATATAGGGAAACGTATTTCGAGAAGATAAAACCGAAGGTGGGTATGGAAGCGGGTCAGGAAAATGGAAGTAAGAAGATAGATGAAAAAAATCCAACTTCCATAGACCAACTTCCTAACCCGCATCTAAACCCTTCTTCTAACTTCCAAAATTTTATCTATTTCGCCGGCGACTCAGCTAAGATTGACGAAGACGGTTATTATTGGATCACCGGACGAAACGACGATGTCATCAAGGTTTCTGGCCATCGCTTGGGGTCGGCCGAACTGGAAAGCGCTTTC